>JAAYAE010000044.1 GCA_012719555.1 Acholeplasmataceae bacterium
ATCCAAATAATTTATTTGACCATTTATATATATTTCGCGTAATCTCTTACTATAGATTTTTTTTGTTTTTTCTAATTCTTTTTGATTTTTTTCAATAGTTATTTTGGTAGCCTTAATCTTAAGCTCCAAGCTACTTTGCTTATCCTCCACAGCCTGCAGTGCTTTCTGAGCTTCTGCCAATTGATTTTGTGCCACCATTAACTCATCAATAGCGCTCTTTAATTCTTTCTTCTTGCTTTCACGCTGTGCATCTTTATTTTGTAGCTGCTGTTGAACATCTTCCAGCTTGGCTTTCTCTTCTTCCAAACTATCGGCATAAGTTGGTAAGGCAACAGTAAAAATCATTGCCACTAATACTATAGCGGATATGAACTTTCTTATCACCATAATTATCTCCTAAACATCTAAAAATTTACGCAGCGGTATACTGCTGCCAGCCGCACCAATAGCTGTACCCGTTATAATTAAGCACAGGCATAAATACCCCAAAAAAGGCCAGGCAGGAATTAATGGGAAAAACGCTAAAGTAGCATAAATTTTATCCTGTAGTGCCAAATAAATTTGAACTAAAACAAAAGAGGCCACCAGTGCCCCTGCAAAACCTAAAACCATCCCCTCTAAAAGGAATGGCCAGCGGATAAACCAATTAGTAGCGCCTACATATTTCATAATACTAACTTCTCTTCTACGGGCAAAAACTGTAATACGGATAGTATTGGAAATAATGAAAAGCGTTGCCATAGCAAGTAATACAACTAAAAGAATTCCGCCCAAACGCAAAAGTCTAGTTAATTTAAACATATGTTCCACAACTTCTTGTCCAAACTTTGCGGTTTCAACGCCCTTCATTTCATCAATCTTAGGAACGATCTCCGCTATGCGCTCTGGCTTATCTACTTGCACATCAAATGAATATGGAAAGGGATTTTCTTCTCCCAGTGCATCTAACAAACGGTTTTGGTCACCTAAGCGTTTTTTGAATTTAGCCAAGGCCTCCGTCTTTGTCACACTAGTAACTTTTACCACACCAGGCATAGTTTTCAAACTTTTAGCTGCTGCCGATAAAGTTTCATTGCTGGCGCTGTCTTCCATATATACCGATATCTGTACTTGACTTTCTAAATATTTCGCCAAGTTATTTGCATTCATAACCATAAGTAAAAATAAGCCTAAGACTAGTAGTGATAAAGCCACTGTAGAAACAGAAGCAAAGCTCATTAATTGATTACGCCTTATGGACTTAAAGGTTTCTTTAACAAAATACTCTTTAGTGCTCAGGCTCATAACCGTACACTCCCTTTGCATCGTCACGCACAATGTAGCCATCTTCAATAGCAATTACTCTTTTTTCCATAATGTCTACAATGGTTTTATCATGAGTAGCCATAACAATTGTTGTACCACTATCATTGATTTGCGAGAAAATTTTCATAATATCCATACTTGTCTCCGGATCTAAATTGCCAGTCGGTTCATCAGCAATTACCAAAAGTGGATCATTAACAATAGCTCTAGCAATCGCAACTCGTTGCTGCTCGCCGCCTGATAATTCGCCAGGATAATCGCAGGCACGACTACGCAATCCAACCAAGTCAAGTACTGCTGCAACCCTGCGCTTAATTTGCCTATATGGAGTCTCAATAACCTGCATGGCAAAAGCAATATTATCATAAACAGTTCTATCATTTAGCAAGCGATAATCCTGGAAGATAATACCTAATTGCCGCCTCAAAAAAGGAATTTCTTCCGGTTTCAAACTCATAACATCAACACCGTCAACAAACAATTTTCCCGTTGTTGGGATTACTTCTCTAAAAAGCATTTTAATAAAAGTAGATTTACCAGCTCCACTGGGGCCTACTACAAAAACGAATTCACCTGGTTTAATATGAATATCAACACTGCGCAGAGCAACCGAACCACTCGGATAAGTTTTACTAATACCTTTCATTAATAGCAATGTCAACACCTCCTTAATTACCTATCTTTTGACAAAAGATTAACTGCCCTAATTATATTAAGACTGGCTTCTTCACGAAGTTTATTTATTTTCTCTATCTGTCGTTTAGGCCTTTGACACCATAACGCATTAGCCTCAGTGACAATATCTTCAGCAGTAACCTTGTCTATGGTTGCAGTAACTTTGCCATCCATACCTTTTACAAAGCGGTCAATTTTAGGATCGTAAGAAATAGCCATAAAAGGAATATTTGCTAATGCGGCAAACACCAAAGCATGCAAGCGCATACCTATTAATAAATTTAAATTGCTTACTATAGCCAAATATTCTTCCGTAGAAAACCCTTTTTCTAGGACAAATACATTTTCACTATTTTTCATAGCACCTATGACCATATCAGCGACCTGCGTATCTGCCGGAAATTGTAAGGGAATAAAAACTATCTGAGCATCATAAATGTTACTCAAACGTTCCGCTGCTATGGCAAATTCTTTTATATAACGGGCTTCTCCTTGCCAATGGCGAAGTGCAATGCCTATAAGAGGTTTTACACCCATGCCCTTTGCTTTTAAAATAGACTTTCCCTGTTTTATATCAGCTTCTGGCAAAGAAAAAACAGCATCGGCTGTTACAATTATTTTGTTCTGACAGACTCCCATGCTTTTTAATTCTTCTGAGGACCCATCATCCCGCACTGTCATAATATCTACACTATTGCAAACCCATTTAGTCAAAATCCTAGCAAATGATGATTTTATTGGACCAATCCCTTGGGCAAAAAGCATAACCTTTTTCCCCATCAGTTTGCCCGCAAAAATTACGCTAAGATAATAAAACAGACTCTTACTGCTTGTAACATCCTGTAAAAGACTGCCGCCACCGGAAAGTAATAAGTCGGTATGTCTTAAAACCCTCAAAAACCCCAGAGCATCAAAACGATTAAGAGACTTTACTTGATACTTTGCCGCCGTTACCGCAGGATTACCTGATAATACAGTAATTTCAACGTCTGGAACTTCACGACGTAAGGCAGAAACAATTGCGGCTAGCATAGCTTCATCTCCAGCATTAGCAAAGCCATAATAGCCGGATAGTAAAATCTTACTCATCGCCTTACATCCTCCTTTGCAACTTTTGCAAATATGGATAGATAAAAGCAAAAATAGCTATAGCTATAATTCCCAAAATAATCCCCAGTGCTAATCCATCAAACGCACGTATATATGACATAATAACAGGTGTTCTCATATGAGCAAAGGTTTGCACTAAAGATGCTTGTCCAATAGTAGCCAATAAAACAAATACCATATAAAACATATTAGGCAGCTTTTTGTACGCAGCATAAGCCGCTAAATAAAAAGCAGGGTGACCGATCATAAACTCTTTTTCCCTTGGTCGTGCATACATGGCTCGTTCCAAAAATAAGCGGAGCTTCATTTCAATATCCGGTACAGGAACCCCTTCAGTATGACCGCTGCGGCCAATAAACACCCATGCAACAAAACCTAAAAGACCCAACCACATAATTAATTTAAAATTAAGTGGTTTGTTTAATACATTAGATATGCGTTTAATAATACCTTCTTCCACCTTGTCGCCATCCCATAAGGAATGAGATTTGCAAAACAAAG
>JAAYAE010000045.1 GCA_012719555.1 Acholeplasmataceae bacterium
ATATACGATATATGAAATAAATAAGTACTAAAATAAAATATTGTGTAAAGTTTTCTCAAAAGACACAAATATAGTGTAACGAAACGAAATTAATGATATAATAACCGTGAAATGCGGATAGCGAATGATAAATGCGGGAATTTATCATTGCAAATTCGGTATCTACAAAAAGGGGGGATTGGTAAGATGAAAAAGTTAGCGATTTTGATGGTAATGGTTATGGCGTTTATGTCGGCTGCTTGTGGAGGCGGGAGTAAAGATTCTGCTAAAACAGATAGCAAAGCGGAGGTTGGTAAGGTTGATCGCAGTAAACAATTTATTACAGTATTAACAGGTCCTACTAGTGGCATCTATTTCCCAATCGGCGGTGCATTTTCAAAGTTAGTTGGTTCAATGGGGTACAAAACTTCTGCAACGGCAACAGGAGCAACGGGAGAAAATATTAATGCTATATTGACTGGGCAAGGTGAATTGGCCATTGCTATGTCTGATTCGGTTATTCAGGCAATAGAAGCTTCCGGCGCCTACGAAGGGAAAAAACCTGCTACTGATTTAAGAGTAATGATGGGCTTATGGCCTAATGTTTGCCAAATAGTTACAACTTCTGACTCCGGTATCAAAACATTTTCTGATTTAAAGGGGAAAAAAGTTGGCGTTGGTGCTCCTAATTCCGGTGTGGAGTTAAATGCACGTATGATGTATGAAGCTAATGACATGACCTATGCAGATTCTAAAGTTGATTATCTTTCTTATGGTGAGGCAATAGATCAAATGAAAAATGGTCAATGTGATGCCGCCTTTGTTACATCAGGTTTAGGCAATGCAACTATTAGAGAATTAGGAACTACTAAAGAAATAGTTTTTATTCCGGTAGAAGGAAAACAATTAGAAAAGTTAATTGCTAAATATCCGTTCTATGTTAAATGGAATATTCCTAAAGAAACTTATGGAACTGCAAAAGACACTACTACTGCGGCTGTTATGAATGTAATGCTGGTAGCAAAAAGTCTTCCTGATAATGTGGTATATGATTTACTGACAGGTATTTATTCAAAAGAAGGATTAGCCACTATTGGTGCATCTCATGCTACTGCGAAAAAAGAGATAACTATAGATACTGCTTTGCGTGGTATCAAAGGAACAAAAATGCAATTACATCCGGGCGCTGCAAAATTTTATGCTGACAAAGGGATTAAATAAGTAGCCTGAAGATGAATACTCGAAAAAAGAATTTTATCTTGATTATAATTTCCATCAGCATAGGCCTAGGGTCATTGTTGTATTGGGGGTCGCAAACTGTATTGCGTATCACTAATTATAAATCAGGTGAGATTTATGTTGAAGTACCGGCCAAAGAGGGCGACAAGCTTTTCTTTGGCTGGATTCATTCGTGGGAAAAAATTCCTTGGAATGAGTATTATCACATAGCCCATGATAATACACTGGTGCTTGATACTATTAGTTTTCCGGCATTTGGAGCAGGGATTCCGGAAAATAAAGGAAAAGTATGTCGCATTGAAAACGGCTTAATTTATATGGATGAAATTAACCAAGTATTCCCGGAATTTGATTGGATTAATTCTCATTTTTCCACAAGAGAAATAATTTTAAATGGACAGCTCATATCTAAGGGGGATAGGCTTCCAG
>JAAYAE010000046.1 GCA_012719555.1 Acholeplasmataceae bacterium
ATACATTTCCGTTGGCAATGTCTATTTCTTCTACTTTACAACCTAGCATGCTTGCAGCTGAAGTAAGAAGTTCTTCTTTTGCCTTTAAAGCAGCATCTAAGGCGGCATGACCACAGATAAAGGTATGTCGACTTCCATAAACACCTAGGTCGTAGGGAATTATATCTGTGTCTGTATTAATAACTCTAATATGTTCTGGTTTTGCTCCTAGGCCCTCCGCTACTATTTGGGCAACAGCGGTGCTACCTCCTTGTCCTAATTCAATAACGGGTGTAATTACAGATACTATTCCGTCCTCACTTAGCTTAATGAACGTATCTGTAGCATTAAAGCCAAAAAACCTTGTGGTGAATCCGGTATGAAGCATTGCTGCCATACCAATCCCCCGCTTAATCTTCGATTCCTTGTTTAGGTTATTATAAATCTTACGTTTCATATCCCAATCTGAAAGCTTTGCAGCTTCTTCAATACATTCCTTAAAAGTGCATACATTTATTTGGGCATTTGTCGCGAGAGCATGACCTTTTTTATTTTGATTTCGCATTCGAATTTCCATTGGATCAAGGCCTAATTTATTAGCAATTCGATCTAGATGCGTTGCAAATGCATAATGTAATTGTGGATTGCCGAATCCACGAAACGCCGTGCAAGGCTGCTTATTTGTATATATACAGCTTCCATGAAAGCTTGTATGCTGAGCATCATATAAAACAGAGAAGAACACTCCTGCAAAACTTAACACCGCAGAGCCTTCGTCGCAGTAGGCACCGTTATCAGCAATTACCCGGGCTTGTTTTGCTATTATTCTTCCTTCACGAGTCACGCCTGTCTTTAAGTAAATAATAAATGGGTACCTGGTCCTAGATGTTGTAAACTCTTCTTCCCTGGAGTTAGTCATTTTTACCGGTCGTTTCGTAGCTTTTGATAGCATGACTGTAATTGGAATTTTTGTGTCCAACACTACTTTACTGCCAAAAGCTCCACCTATGGGAGTATTGATAATGCGAATTTTCCCCCTATCGATTCCTAGGGCATCTGCCAACTGTTTTCTCCAACGGTGCTGCAACTGAGTTGGAGCCCATACAGTAACTTTACCGTCCGCTTCATACTGCGCAATACAGCCTCTGGTCTCCATACAGCAATGAGCTTGTCTGGTTGTCGTAAACCTATCCTCAAAAACAAAATCAGAATCAGCAAATCCCTTTTCAACATCTCCAAAACTTTTGCTTACTTCGACTGCAATATTGCTACCCTTTTCTTCATTTACTAGTATAGAATTGTTTTTTATGGCCTCTTCAGGATCAAATATAGGAGGCAATGGTTCATATTTAACATGTATAAGCTTCAAGGCTTGCTCAGCAATATCCTCTGTATCTGCAGCTACAGCAGCTACCTCATCACCAATAAAACGAACTTTTTTGCTGCAAAGGATTTCTTTGTCTGCCAATTCAGGAACAAAACTATACTTAGTTTGAGGAACATCTTTTGCTGTAATTACTGCTCTAACTCCTGGTAATTTAAGAGCACGACTACAATCTATTTCTTTAATTAGAGCATGCGCTTGTGTGCTACGTAATATCTTGCCGAATAACATCCCAGGAAATTTCATATCAGGCAAATATTTGGTCTGACCTGTAACTTTTGAAATACCGTCAATACGAGGTATGTTTTTCCCCAAAACGTTCATTTTACTCAAATGTGTCCCTCCCTATGACTTGCGAAGCACGCATAATGGCCTGCTCAATTTTCTTATATCCAGTACAGCGACATATATTTCCTCTGATACCTTTACGAATGTCGTCAGGTGTAGGATCTGGACATCTATCTAATAATGCTTTTGCAGACATTACCATGCCTGGTGTACAAAAACCACATTGAATAGCCCCTTCTTCCACAAAGGCTTTCTGTATGGGATGGAGTTCTTCTCTATTACTTAAACCTTCGATAGTTTCGATATTGCTTCCATCGGCCTCAACTGCCAGAACTAAGCAAGCATTTACTGAAGCACCATTCATTATTACTGTACATGCCCCACATTCTCCAGCTCTACATCCATCTTTAGTACCAGTAAGATTTAGCTGTTCTCTTAAAACATCTAACAAAGTGTGGTCAGACCTAACACTTAGCTGATATAACTCGCCATTTACTTTCAAGGTTATAGTGTGATTCACTATAGACCACCTCCATTACTTGCAAATGACTGAACGGCTCTTTTATTAGCTATGTGTATAGCCCTAGCTGTTAATACTTTAACCATCCACCTTCTATACCAAGCGCTGGTTCTTATATCATCAATTGGTTTCGCCTCTTCAGCTGCCACAGCCGCTGCTTTTTCTATAGAATGTTTGTTAAGCTTGGTATTGCTAAGTATGGAAGAGGCTTCACAAGCAACAATTGGTGTAGGCCCAACAGCGCCAAGAACAATCTTGGCAGAAGCACATGTTTCATCTTCATTTAAAACTAATTGAACAGCAACTCCTACCAAAGCAAGATCCAAAGCATTACGTTTTTGCTTCAAATATACAGACCCGCTTCTATTTGGAATAGGTGGTAAATGTATTTCCGTCAAAATTTCTGCTGGTAAAATATCTACTTCTCCAGGCCCAAGGAAAAAACTTTCTAAGTTAATCTTACGCTTACTATGAGAGTTTTCTACAATGGCCTGAGCATCCAATGCAATTAAAGGTGGTGCCATATCAGCCGATGGAGAAGCGTTACATAAATTCCCTCCTATTGTTGCCCGATTACGTACCTGGACAGAAGCCATGTTATCTGCAGTTTCAACTAATATTTTATATTTACTGCGTATTATGCCGGATTCCATGATTGATGTTAGTGTAGATGATGCCCCGATCCTTAGAACACCGTCTTCTAAGGAATTAATA
>JAAYAE010000047.1 GCA_012719555.1 Acholeplasmataceae bacterium
CAATTGCCCATTCCAATCCATCAGGATTTTTTGATGCATATAGAGACAGCCCGCCACTAACTAAAACCGTTATAAGAGTAAGTGCTACAATTATCTTTTTTATAGAAATGCCACTGCTAATTGCCACTCTTTGCCCGGCACTTGCTAAAATTTCCGGTCGCATTTGATAAACAAAACGTAAAATAGCGACCGTAACAACTCCTTCAACTATACCAATAGCCAGGTGAATTGGCTGCATAAGCAAAGCAAACGTTGAAAAAGGCAACTCTGTTATTCCTGAAGCAAAGGTCTCCAATACTACGCTAAAAGCGCCTAACTGCAGTCCTAATACTGTAGCTGAAATCGTCGCCAACGCCAAATGCTTGCCTTTTTGCCTAAGTGGTTTGAAAACTAATGGATAAGCAACTAAGCACGGAAGCACACCCATATTGAAAATATTACAACCAAGGGCTAAAAGTCCTCCATCAGCAAAAAATAAGCATTGAATTATGAGTACAGAGGCAATAGTAAGCAAAGCCGGATAACCTCCGATTAAAGCCGCCAACAAAATGCCTCCTACAATATGTCCACTGGAACCCGTCCCGGGAATGGTAAAATTAATCATTTGAGCAGCAAATACCAAAGCACCTGTAACTGCCATAATAGGCAACCTTTTCTCAGTAAGTTCGTCCTCTTTTATTTTATGTATAGCATAACCAACAGCACTTATACTAGTTGCATACATAGCCACAGCAACCGATGGAGATAAAAGAGCATCTGCCATATGCATAATATATTCCTCCTTAGATAATAAAAAACCACAAAAGTATATTGTCCCCTGCAAAGGGCAGCATTACCTTCATGGTAAAAGATTAGTATTAAAGTATTTTCTAAAAATCGCTCGCTTCTGCGAGTTCATCATCCTGTCATAGTATGATGTTATATCAAAAGTTCTTAATCTGCATAACCGCATTATCTATAATTTTACTTAGGGGTTGATCCATAGCTCCTGCAATAATATTGTCACAATGCTTAACAGGAATTAAGATACGGACAGCATTACTTTGTCCTACAGCAATTGCCATTGCCGGTGTGATTTCACCGAACATAGCATCTGCTATAACAATTCCAATTGGTCCCACAATAATATCAGTATGCCGACAGCCTACCACCACGGCATTTTCTCCGGTAGCAGCATTATCTGCGCCAGCTTTTAGCATAGCGGAAGTAGCTAGGCTATTGGTGCCAACAGCTGTAATTATGGCCGCACTACAAGATTTTTTAATAGCAGCTACAAGTTGTTTCCCAATTCCGCCGCCTTGTCCATCTATAATAAGTATATTCATGGGCACAGCCATCCTTTTACTAAAATCTACCTAGATATTATAGCATAATTTAGATGTTTTACCCAAAAATAAATTAAGCTAAAAAACATTTTTTTTATCTATCCATAATTGTAAACTAAAGTTTCTTTTCTTTTAATGAAAGCTACCTTTATCGCTCTTTTGTGGTAAAATATATCTATCAAACAAACATGAGGAGTGGTAAATTTGAAGAAATTTTTACGAGGCTTTATGATGATTTTAGCTCTGGTTGCTTTATGCTCAACCGCTTTTGCCTCGGCAGAATCACCTACCGATGATGAGGTAATTGCTGCCTACACCAATGCTAATAAAGTTTACAATTGGTTCGGGATTAATCCCCTTCCAACTAATGGACGGCAAAAGAAAGAAATAGGCTTTATGATTTACTACAATGTTAATTTCCCTAATGTTAGAACCATGTCAGACTTGCGCCGCGAAATGAACGCCGTTTTCATTTCAGACTTAACGAACAAAATACTGGCTGAATCCAGAACTTACAGAGAATTTGACGGTGGCCTTTATGTTGCTCCCAGTGGTCTTCGGGCAAATGTTTTTGCCGGTCAAAGCTCTTTTACTGTAAATCGTTTGGCTGCTGATAGTATAAATTTACAGGTCACTACAGAAATCTTAGAAAACCCACTGAAAAACAAAATGGATGTAGTGCGTTATGAAACCAAAGACTTCTCATATGTAAATACTCCCATCGGCTGGCGTTTTGCAACCTTTACCCGCGTTAGATAAAACCTAAAGCTAAAAAAGCGGTTCTATACTAAATGTTGGGGTGAGAAATCACTCCAACATTTTTTTGCGTAAAAAATGAACATAAGAGCGAAATATCCAGTACAATTAAATCGTCCAAGAAATAACGAAAGGATGGTCTACTCTTATGTTCACATTAAA
>JAAYAE010000048.1 GCA_012719555.1 Acholeplasmataceae bacterium
AGATAGGAGCGGGTTAATGAGCAACGAAGAATTAGGCAAAACCCCCAAGAAGTTTAAACGACGAATTCGTTGGGGGCGTTTGCTATTGTTTATTATTATTTCAATTGCTTTAGTTGCCGGAAGTTTCTTTTTAGGACGGATGGCTTTTAGAATATTATTTGCACCTAAGGTTCCGGTGGTTGCTGCAACAGAAGATATAGGAACTGATGAAATATTAAATAAACGTATAAATGTTTTGCTTCTGGGTATTGATGATGGCGATAGTGAAGACTTTGGAACAGATGCACACAAGCGTACTGATGCTATGATGGTGGTGAGCTTTGATACAGAACATAATGAAGTATCAATACTGTCTATTCCCAGAGATACGCGTGTAAGCATTCCTGGCCACCGTGCTCCGGATAAGATTAATGCGGCCTATGCTTATGGCGGTATTAATCTAGCGAAGCAAACTGTTGCTAATTTATTGCAAATTCCTATACACTATTACATTTTGGCTAATTGGCAAGGCTTTATACAAGTTATGGATATTTTGGGCGGCGTGGATTTGTATGTAGATCATAATATGAATTATGAAGATCCCTATGCTAATTTAAAGATTCATCTTCAACAGGGTTTTCAGCATTTAGACGGCGAAAAAGCCGGAGAATATGTACGTTTTAGACATGATGAACTAGGTGATATTGGCAGAGTACAGCGGCAACAGAAATTTTTCAAGGCATTGGCTAGTGAGTTTTTTAGCGTTGGTAATGTAGTAAAAATACCTTCAATAGCAGGTGCATTGGCAAAAAATGTAGAAACTGATATGGATACTTTGACTATGATTAGAGCAGCAAATAGTTTTAAATTATTTGGCGGCGAAAGAGTTCAATCAGAAATGATATATGGGGATTTCAAAACTATTGATGGACTTAGTTATTGGGTAACATCACCTAAGCAAGTAACAAAATCTTTAGATGAGTTAAAGATTCCCCATAGAAAAATAGAAAAAATTTAAGAGGAGATGGTAAAGTACATGACAAACGTAAAAAAAATGGCAAACCAAATAGCAGCATTTGCTGCTGACAAGAAAGCAAATGATATTTTATTACTGAATATGGATGGAATCTCACCGGTAACGGATTATTTCATTATTTGTAGTGCCGGCAACACTACATTAGTTAAGGCTATTGCCGATAATATAGAAGATAAAATGGCTGAAGCTAAGATATTGCCTATGCATAAAGAAGGTTACGCTGAAGGAAAATGGATACTTTTAGATTATGGTGATTGTGTCGTTCATATTTTCTTAGAAGAAGAACGCAATTTTTATAATCTAGAACAATTGTGGGCGGACGCACCGTCTGAGACATATGTGGAGAAAGAAAACAAATGATGGAAGAAAAAAAGAAAATTGAAGTAAAAACAGTAGGCAGCCATCGCGTTGGCGACGTTTGCGAAATGACTGTGGTACGTGAAAATGAAATGGGTGCATTTCTGGATGCCGGTACAGGCAATACCTCTGATGATATTTTATTGCATAAAATGCAACAAGATGCCCCTTTGAAAATAGGTGATAAGGTACAGGTTTACTTGTATCTAGACCCTCATGGCAGGATGACTGCCAGCAGAAAATTGCCCAAAATGCAAGAGGGGCAGCTGGGCTACGTAAAAGTTCTCTCTGTGACTAAAAATGGTGGCTTTGTGGACATTGGTGCAGAACGTGGGGTGTTTTTACCCTACAGTGAAATGAGCGGGCATGTGGCTCCTGATCAACTTATTTGGGTAAGGCTATACCGTGATAAAAGTGGGCGGCAAGCGGTAAGCATGAAGGTATACGAAGAGATGATTAAGGCTTCTGTATCTGCTAAGGACGTAAAAAAAGGAGAAATGCTAACAGGTACCGTTTACAATATTTTGCCTGAAGGATTCTTCATTGTTACTACAGAGCGGTATATAGGGTTCATCCATAGAAGTGAAGTGCCCTCCGGTCGTTTAGATTTTGGACAAAAAGTTACAGGACGAGTGACCTTTGTTCGTGAAGACGGAAGATTGGATTTATCAATGCGTGCACTTAAACAAGATGCTCGTATTACTGATGCAGACGTTATTTTAGCTCTGTTGGAAAAACGCCGAGGAGCTATGCCATATGGTGATGATACACCGGCGGAAATAATAAAAGATGTTTTTGGTATTTCCAAAGCTGCTTTTAAACGTGCGCTCGGAAAGCTGATGAAAGAGGGCAGAATCCTACAAGAAAACGGTTGGACTTCCCTTACTGAAAACAAGGAAGAACCGGAAATGATGGACAAACCTATTGACAAAGATTTATATAATAAATTATAATAGCAGAGTAAGTTTTTTGGGGGCATAGCTCAGCTGGGAGAGCGCTTGCATGGCATGCAAGAGGTCAGCGGTTCGATCCCTCTTGTCTCCACCAATAAATAATGCGGTTATCGGGTTTCCGGTGACCGCTATTTTTTTGCCCAGATGCCAGTAGAGCATAAACTTAAATAAAGATTGATAGACGAGAAAATAACTAGCACAGAAATTGTAACAAGATTCATTGCTAATATAATTACTCGACTGAAAAAAGAGCGGACAATCTCTCTTTATAGTATCAAGAAAAATAGTACTATGTTTTAGTGTGGTGCTTATGATATTTTAGAATTTTTGCCAGGAGCAAGTCTTGGGTCAATGAGAGACTTCAGGAAAATATAGCTATTATTGGGGATATAGTATACAATAAATATATAAACTATATATTTCAGCTGGAAAAAGCAGGATAGATGAAATTGATATTCAAATACTTGCTTAGTTCTATAC
>JAAYAE010000049.1 GCA_012719555.1 Acholeplasmataceae bacterium
ATAAAAACCTACAGTATCAAGGCAAAAATCAATAGTTCACTTAATAACAAAAGATGGAAGGGGTATATAATTTATGAATTTTTTTCGTCAGAAAAACGGAAAAATCTGCATGGTTTTAGGTCTTTTCATCTTAATAATATTTACTGCAGGTTGCTCTCAAAAACAACCTACAGCAAAAGCTGCGGTTGCAGTGACAGTGGGCAAAGTTACAACTAAATCTATGCCTATAAATTTGGACTCAGTGGGTAATGTTGCGGCATATAATTCAGTTACAATTTTACCTCAGGTGACAGGACAAGTCGCTAACATTCATTTCCAACAAGGTCAGAACGTGAAGGCAGGAGACCTTCTGATTACAATTAATCCTGCACCATTCCAACAACAATTAGCACAAGCAGAAGCATTATTAGCTCATGACAGAGCGCAAGCATCTTTTAATAGAGTGACAGCTAACCGGTATACAGATTTATATCAACAGGGAGCAGTTGCTAAACAAGATAATGATCAGATGGCTACAGCTTCGCAGACACAGGATGCAACGGTGAGTCAAGACGAAGCGGCGGTAGAAAATGCACGGATTAATCTTAGTCACTGCTATATTACGTCTCCCATTGATGGGCGTACAGGAGCTTTTCTTGCTAACTTAGGTGCACTGGCAACAGCTAACCAGACACAAATGGTGGTTGTGAATCAGCTTGAACCAATATTCGTTCAGTTTACTATACCTGAAAAGGATTTAGCGAGGGTTATGGCTGCGCAGAAAAAAAAATCAGTACCCGTTACGGCAAATATTGCTGATCAAGGATTGAGTGTTACTGATGGCGCGTTGACTTTTATTGATAATACTGTGGACCTTTCTTCCGGTGTTATTCAGATGAAAGCCCAATTTCCTAATACTACAGGACAATTGTGGCCCGGAGAGTTTGTTCGGGTTATCCTTAAGCTAGGCGAAGAACCTAATGCTATTGTTGTGCCTAATGCGGCAGTGGTAGAAGGACAAAAGGGTAAATATGTATTTGTTGTTAAAGACGATATGACAGTTGAAGCAAGAAATGTAACTGAAGACCGTGTAATCGGTGATCTAGCAGTTATTAGCAAAGGCTTGGCGAATGATGAAACAGTTGTAACTGATGGACAAATAAACTTAGCTCCGGGAGCAAAAATAATCATAAAAGAGTCTAACACCCAAACTAATAGCCAAGGTGGTGTGGAAAAGTGAATATCTCGGCTATTTGGATACGTCGCCCAATTATGACTATTCTGATTATGATCACTTTGCTGTTTTTTGGTATCATAAGCTATCGTCAATTGCCAGTAAATGATCTGCCGAATGTTGATTATCCTGCAATCCAAGTTCAAGCATCGCTGCCGGGAGCTAGTCCGGAGATGATGGCATCGTCAGTTGCGCTTCCACTGGAAAAACAGTTGTCGACAATTGCCGGTGTTGATTCTATGTCTTCAACAAATTACACAGGCAAAACAACAATAAGTTTAACTTTTAATTTAGACCGCGATATTGATGGAGCTGCCAATGATGTTAGTTCCGCTCTTTCAGCGGCCTCCAAGCGGTTACCGACAAATATGCCGTATCCGCCAACCTATACGAAAACTAATCCGGCTGACCAACCGATCATGTACTATGTCATTTCTTCTAAAACTATGAAAATGTCTGACATAGAAGGTTATGTTGATACGTCGCTTATTCCAGCTGTATCTGAGGTAAATGGGGTGTCTCAGGCATTGATTTATGGGTCGCAGCAATACGCAGTACGGTTACGTATGGACCCTGATAAAATGGCTATTCGAGGAGTAGGTATAAATGAGGTTAGTAGTGCACTTACGAATGGCAATGTAATATTACCGGGTGGTACACTAAAAGGCTCAGATGTAACGTATTCTTTAGATTCATCAGGGCAGTTAATGAATGCAAAAGAATATAATAATTTAATTGTTTCTTATCACAATGGCAAGCCTGTTCGCATTAAAGATATTGGTACGGCTACTGATAGCGTTATAAACGAAGAAACCGTAAGAAATCTTATAACGCCGGGTGATGAGAGCCCCGGTGTGTTTGTGGCTGTATTTAAGCAACCTGGATCTAATGCAGTTCAGATTGCCAATGATGTTCAGAAAAAAATGGAGATGGTTAAGCAGGCACTTCCTCAAGGCATTAACGTGTCATTATTATATAACAAGGCCAATTATATCCAAGCATCAGTAGATGATGTTGAATTTACACTTGTGCTAACCATTTTGTTGGTAGTTGGTGTTGTCTTCCTTTTCTTGGGCAGTCTGCGGGCTACGCTTATTCCAGGTATTACTGTTCCCTTATCTTTAATCGCAACCTTTGCGGTTATGAAATTATGTAACTTCAGCTTGAATAACATTTCACTTATGGCCTTATCCTTGGCGGCAGGTTTCGTCGTTGATGATGCTGTGGTGGTAATGGAAAATGTTGTTCGGCGGGTTGAGGGCGGAGAAAAACCGATGGAAGCAGCTTTTTCCGGTTCAAAGGAAATTTCTTTTACAGTACTGTCAATGACCATCTCCCTAGTCGTTGTATTTGTGCCGATTTTATTTATGAGTGGTATCGTTGGGCGGTTATTCCGCGAGTTTGCGGTTTGTATTGCCGCAGCAATTCTTTTTTCCGGATTTATTTCCTTGACGTTGACGCCTATGATGTGCGCTTACGTTATTAAACACAGAGATGACAGCAAAAAAAATAGGGTTGCTACAGTGTCAGGAAGACTTTTTGAGAAAGCAGGGAACTTCTACGGAAGGACTCTGGCACTAGCTTTGAGTAATCCTAGAAAAATATTGACATTCACATTTGGCGTTCTTGTTTTGGCGGGATTTTTGTCTACTAAAATTGACAAGGGCTTTATTCCTAGTCAAGATATGAACCAGTTTACAATTAGGACAAAGGCTGACGATCGCGCATCTTTTGCGTATTTGGCGCAGCATCAAGAACAACTTAACAAGATATTAGAACAAGAACCAGGTTTGCATGGGGCATTGTCTGTTGTCGGCAGTCCTACATATAACACGGGTTTTGTTATGGTCAGTTTAAAAGATAGAGCGGACAGAACAGAATCAGTTGATCAGATGATTAATCGACTGCGACCAAAATTTAATAGTATACCGGGACTCCGGGTTTATCCATATAACGCACCTCCAATTACTTTGGGGAGTCGCCAAACCTATGGTGTTGGCCAGTACACTATTACAAGTCCTAATTTGGACCTTCTTTATTCAGCGGTTAACGATATGGAAACTAATATGAAAACTCTCCCGGGACTTACTGATGTGGTTTCCAGCTTACAAGTGAAAGTTCCTACCAGATATTTTACAATTGACCGTGATAAGGCTTCGGCCCTTGGCCTTTCGGCACGTCAAATTCAAGACGCCTTGTATTCTTCCTATGCTGATCGCCAGGTGAGTACTATTTACACCTCCAGTGATGAATACAACGTATATCTTGATTTAGGAAAAAAATTCCAAAAGGATCCGTCTGTACTAAATAAGCTTTATGTAAAAACGGGATCAAATATGGGCCCTTCTGTTAACACATCGACGTTGGTTCCGTTATCAACACTTGGTAAAATGAAAGAAACAACAACAGCATTATCAGTTAACCACAGTGGGCAAATACCATCGGCTACCATCCAATTTAATCTCAAACCGGGTTATGCCCTAGGTACAGCTTCGGATGAAATTCAAGCGTTGGCTAAAAAAACTTTACCGGCAGGAGTGGTAGGATTTTTTGAAGGGAATACTTCAGCTTATGCAAGTTCTTTTGCAAACATGGGATTTCTTCTGTTCGTTACAGTGTTTATTATCTATGTGGTTCTTGGTATTTTGTATGAAAGCTTTATTCATCCAATAACTATTTTGAGTGCATTACCTTTGGCCGGAGCAGGCGCTTTGATTTGCCTCATGTTGTTCCATATGGATGTTCCATATGGAACTTGATATCTACGCTTATGTGGGTATTATCATGCTTATAGGACTTGTTAAAAAGAACGGCATCATGATGATTGACTTCGCAGTAGAACTAACGGAAAAAGAACAGCTATCATCTAAGGATGCTATTTATCAGGCTTGTATGATTCGTTTTAGACCGATTATGATGACTACTTTGGCGGCAGTGTTTGGAGCTCTGCCAATCGCTTTGGGATATGGTACCGGTGGCGAAGCCAGACAGCCCATGGGAATAGCCGTAGTTGGCGGACTGGTATTTTCCCAACTCCTTACACTTTATGTAACGCCTGTTTTCTATGTTATGTTTGATCGGTTACAACGAAAATTAGCGACCCAAAAGAATGCTAATTAATTTGCGAGGTTATGATTATAAAATAAAATAATTGGGCCAGGCATTGGCAGCTATTCAACAATAATAATGCGGTTGCCGGGCTTCCGACGACCGCTATTTTTGTATAGTAAAAATTAGTTATGAGAATAGCTGATAAGATTAAGAAAAAATAATCGGAATAATTAATTAAGTTTTTTATTAAAGCTATTACATGCAATGATACATATAAAATAAGTATCCAAATGTAATTTTATGTTTTGCTAAAAAAATGGAGGGAATTAAAATGGTACTCATGGAAGACTTCAGAATGAGAGTATTGGAACATCTTGGAAAATATAAGACGGATAGGTTGGCGATAAGTGCTGATGGTGAATATAAAGGTAAACTTTATCAGCATATTTTGCCCAAAGAATTTGCAAGTGCAAATCTATTGATTCCATATAGTAGCCGATTGGAATTTCCCAAGGAATTAGC
>JAAYAE010000050.1 GCA_012719555.1 Acholeplasmataceae bacterium
ACCTACCATATAGTAATATATACTAGTAAATTTTATCACATTTATTTTTCTTGTCAAATAGACTATGCAACTTACATCGTCACCTTACACCTTATCTTCGCTATCTTCTATGTTAAGCTCCGATGCCTTATTAAGGCGCTTAGTAATAATACGAGTTCTATCGGCAGTGTTATCTAGTTGATTCTGGGCTTCTTGCAATTTTTTTTGTGTTTTTTCCAGATTATCAGCAAAAGTAGCGAAATCATTCTTTAATGTCGCTACCATTTTCCACACCTCACCGGTCTGCCTCTCAATAGCCAAGGTTTTAAAACCCATTTGCAAACTGTTAAGTAGTGCCGCCAAAGTAGTTGGTCCTGCTACAGTAACTCGATATTTCCTTTGCAGTTCATCAAGTAACCCCGGAATACTTACTGCTTCGGCAAATAAACCTTCAACAGGAAGATACATAACCGCAAAATCCGTAGAATTGGGCGGACAGATATATTTGTCGCGAATGTCCTTAGCCTCACTCTTAAACCGTGACTCTAACTGTCTGAGAGCTGCTGTTGCTGCCTCTAAATTCGCTTCTTCCCGAGCTTCTATTAGTCTTTGGAAATCCTCTTGAGGAAATTTGGCATCAATAGGCAACCAGACAGGTTTTCCTTCTACCTTGCCCGGAAGTTTCAAGGCAAACTCCACACGTTCACTGCCACGGGGTTTAATAGCTACGTTTTCTTCATATTGATTAGGGGCCAGCATTTCCTTTAAAAGATTACCCAGCTGCATTTCTCCCCAGATTCCCCTATTTTTAACATTTGTAAGAATTCGCTTTAGATCACCTACGCCGCCGGCTAAGCTTTGCATGCTTCCCAATCCTTTGTGCACTTCTTCCAAACGTGCACTCACACTATTAAACGAGGCACTGAGTTTATGATCAATAGTTGTATTAAGTCTGTCTAATCGTTCCTCCTGAGTTCTGGCGTTTTCTCCAACTCTAGCCTGAATACTATCAGTAAGACGCAATAACAAATAAATTAAAATAAGTAATGCAATAAGACCTGCTCCCAAGATTATATTATTCATGTTTTCCTCCTATTGTGCAGCACCGAAGAGCCTTCTTCCTCTGCTTATTTATTATAACATTTATATCTATTTTTATGGTAGCAATAATCCCGCACGTATTCCTACTTGAAACACCTCATTATTATGTTATAATGTAATTAGTTAATTAGTCGTTTAATTTAATTATTTGTTAAGAGGTGAATTGAACTATGCCAAAAAAGACCGAACAGGACTCTTCTACCGCCGAAAAGATTCTGCAGGCCGCCATTGATTTATTTGCTACCAACGATTTTACCGGAGTGTCAATCAAAGATATCTCCCGTCGTTCTGAAGTAAATAGTGCCCTGATTTCCTATTACTTTGGCGGGAAAAACAGTTATACCAAAAAGTCCTTGATATTTGTACTGATTTGTTTATCAATTTTATTGATAATTTAAATAAGCAGGATTTAGATCCTGCTGAGAAATTACGCCTTTATGTAAAAGACGTATCAGCAATCGAAATCTCTAACAATACCCGCGCACAGCTTGTTTTTAGAGAAATAACAAATCCTTCTGGGGTTTGCAACGATTTTGTTAAATCCAAACTTTTAAAAATTCATGAATTTTTATTGAGCATCGTAGAAGAGGGCAAAGCTGTTGGTACAATCTACCCTAAACTGGATGCCTCCCACGTTGCTTTCACCCTGGAAAGCATTATTTCTTTCTTTTTTCTCACGAAGCATTTAGTAGACGAAGACAAAACATATCTATCTGAAGTCCTTAATAGTTATTTAGCAAGTGTCATTAAAGTTTAGGGGGAGAACAAGATGTTGATTAAGGAAAAATTGCATTCTCTAGGTTTAACAAAAAAACGTCTTTTTGTTATTTTAGGTGTCATTCTAATCATCTTAATAGGCGGTAGAATTTTTAATGGTATATTTAACTCCAAACCCGTTGCCAAAACAATTCCTATTGTCCGCACCATTACCGTTGGCAAAAGTTCCACAGAAAATATATTTCAATATCCCGGCGAAGTACGTGGTCGTTACGAAAGCAATCTAGCCTTTCAAGTGGCAGGAAAAATAGTATCCCGCAGTGTCAATTTAGGTGACAGGGTTACTGCCGGACAAGTGCTCATGCAAATAGATCCTAAAGATATTACACAAACAGTCAACGCCAGCAATGCCGCTCTTAATGCAGCTCAATCTCAATATGAATTAGCGGCTAAAAATGCTGACCGTTACCGGGAACTTTATAACAGTGGTGCTGTCAGCAAAATAACTGTTGAACAATATGAAAACACCGCTAATGCAGCACTTGCTTCCGTACAACAGGCTCAAGCACAGCTGACCGGCAATAATCACCAATTGGAATATACACAGCTAATAGCGGATCATGACGGTGTCATTGCTGCTATTAATGGTGAAATTGGCATGGTAGTTGCCGCTGGAACTTCCATGATAACTTTGGTGCAAGATGGCCAACGTGAGATACAAATATTTATTCCTGAAAATCAGTTAGGAAATATTTATCCCGGTCAACCTGTGCAAGTCGATTTTTGGGCCTTAAACAATGTAAAAGTAAATGGCACTATCAGCGAAATAGCACCCATGGCTGATTCCACCACTCGCACCTACAAAGTACGTGTCGCCTTAAGTACCATGCCTGAACAAGTTAAATTAGGCATGACTGCTAAAGTTATTTTAAATGCCGGCAATTCCACCGATGTTGTTATCCCAAGTTCCGCTATTTATCAAACAGGCGATAAGCCAAATGTGTGGGTAGTAGTAGATAAACACGTGCAATTAGTCCCTATTGAGATTAGCAAGTATCGCGACAATGACGTAGTTGTAAAGTCAGGGTTGAAAAAGGGCGACGTAGTGGTCTCCGGCGGTATAACCAGACTAACAGCTAACGATGAAGTTCGCTTGGAAGATGGTGGCACATTATGAATTGGGCAGAATGGTCCATAAAACATCGCCAAATCGTGTATTTTTTCATGTTTCTCTGTTTGCTCATGGGTATTTATTCCTATAATGAACTAGGCCGCAGTGAAGATCCCAATTTTACTATTAAGCAAATGGTTGTATCTGCGTCTTGGCCGGGAGCTACTGCCAAGCAAATGGAAATGCACGTTACAGATAAATTAGAAAAAATGATTCAAACCGTACCGGATTTAGATTATACTACCAGTTATTCCCGCTCCGGTGTTTGCGTTATTACTGTCAATCTAAAAGATAGCGTAAAAAGTGCTGTTGTTAAAAATCGCTGGAAAGATTTGCGTAATATTGTAGCTGATAATAGATCAGATTTGCCTGCAGATTTGTATGGTCCGTATTTCGACGATCGTTTTGATGACGTTTACGGTAATGTTTATGCCATTACTTCCGATAATTTTTCTTACGAAGATATGCGTAAGGTCGCGTCAAAAATCAAAGATATATGTGTAGGTATCCCGGATGTTAAAAAAGTTGAACTAATTGGAGTACAACAAGAACAAATAAATATACAAATGAGTAATAATAAACTCTCTCAGCTTGGTCTATCGGTCACAGATTTAGCCTCTCTTATTCAAGCAGAAACCTCTATTACTCCAGCCGGTATGGTAGATAGCGATGTCTCCAACGTAAATTTGCGCCTCACCGGTTTGCCTGACAGCGTGGAAAATATTAAATCAATCCCAATAAAAGCTAACGGCCGTGTTTTTCGTCTTGGCGATATTGCTGAAATAACTCGTGGCTACCCCAGCCCTGCTGATCCCAAAATGTATTTTAATGGCAAACCTGCTATAGGCATTGCTATTTCTATGACGGATGGCGGCAATAATATAAAATTGGGCAACAATCTAAATGCTTTGGCTACAAAAATTAGTAGTGAACTACCCTTGGGATTCGAGTTTAACCAGGTAGCGAACCAGCCTCAAGTAGTACAAAATTCCATTAATGAATTTGTAAAAAGTTTATTAGAAGCTGTTGTTATAGTCCTTGTTGTTTCACTTATGAGTTTAGGGCGGCAATGCGGCTATGTTATTTCTATGTGTATTCCCCTAGTTTTACTAGGTTCCTTTATCAGCATGTTCATCATGGGAATTGACCTCCACAAAGTTTCTTTGGGAGCCCTAATTATTTCTTTGGGCATGTTAGTTGACGACTCCATTGTGGTGGTAGAACTCATGGAAGTAAAAATGGCAGAAGGCTGGGATCGCGTAAAAGCTGCCAGCTTTGCTTTTAAAACCTGTGCTCAACCACTGCTTGTAGGTACATTAGTTACCTGCGCCGGCTTTTTACCAATCGCTTTATCCAGTAGTCTTGCGTCCGAATTTGCCAGTGCTTTATTTCCTGTAATTTCTATTACCTTGTTATTATCATGGTTTATTTCTGCCACGGTTGCGCCTGTTTTGGGGTATAACTGGATTAAGCCTAAGAAACTAACCACAAGCACTGAGCAATTTAATACGCCTTTTTATACCGGCTTTAGAAAGGTTTTAGATTGGTCTTTATGTCACAGAAAAACAGTGATTTTATCCTCTGTTATTTTGCTCTTAAGTTCTCTTCTCCTTTTAAAAGTTGTTAAAAATGAATTTTTCCCAGGAGCTACCAGGCCTGAAATATTGGTAGAACTTAACTTGCCTGAAGGCAGCAGTGTAAAAGCGACAGACGCTGCCGCCACAAAATTAACTAATCTGTTAAAAGAAGACGAAGGTGTAGAAAACATTGGTACCTATGTAGGTAAAAGTGCACCACGTTTCGTACTTGTTTTTAATCCTGTACAACCACGCGATAATTATGCTCAATTAGTTGTTGTAGCAAAAGACTTGCCAAACAGACTGCGTCTAGAAAATAAAATAAGAGAGCTTGTGTCCACTAATCTTCCTAATGTAACTAGTTATTCTCAATCTATTCCCTTGGGTCCCCCAACGCCTTATCCTGTTATGCTGCGCGTGTCTGCTCCTACAGATGCTTTAGCTAAAGAATATGCGGCAAAAGTTCGTGCTGTTATGAACAAAAACGAAAATATTACTATGACTATTTACGATTGGATGGATCGAGCCAAAGCACTTAAAGTCGAAATCGATAATGATAAATTAAGACAAATGGGTCTTACACGCAAGACCGTTGCTAGTGCCCTGCAAGCTGAAATCTCCGGTTATACAGTATCCCAATATTTGGAAGGAGACCAATCTTTGCCTATGATCTTCCGTTTAGATCGCAAAGATTTTAACAATGTAGACGATGTAGCCAATATTTCTATTCCTACGTCCGGCGGTGCTGTACCTTTGTCACAAGTAGCAAATATCTCCTATACTGCGGAAGAAAATATGATTTATCGACGCAACTTGCTTCCTACCATAACTGTAGAAGGCGGTATCAAAGATGGTGTAACCGGTAATGATGTGACTAAAGAAGTTTATGCACAATTGGCTGATGTTCGCAAAAGTTTACCAAGCGGTGTGACTATTGACATAGGTGGTCCTTTAGAAAAGAGTAATGATACCCTTGCCTACATTATGAAACCCGTACCTATAATGCTTATTACCATGCTTGTGCTCTTAATGCTGCAATTGCAAGATATACGCAAACTGATAATTATCTTTTGTACCGCGCCTTTCGGAATCATAGGAGTACTTTTAGGCCTTGTAATATTTAATGCTCCTATGGGTTTCTTGGCAGAACTTGGTGTCCTTGCCCTTGTCGGTATAATAATACGTAACTCAATTGTACTTATGGACCAAATAGTACAACACTTGGATTCGGGAATGGATCCCTATGAATCAGTATTGGAGTCTGCTATTGTCAGATTTAGGCCAATTATGTTAGCTGCAGTAACTACAGTTCTTGGCTTGATTCCTATGTTTCCCAGTAAATTCTGGCAATCTATGGCAGTTACCCTCTCTTGTGGTCTCACCGGAGCCACTGTTATCACTTTGATTGTTATGCCGGTTCTGTACGTTACTTTATTTAATATTCATAAAAAAGAATACCTGGCTATTCAAAGCACGAACACCAGTATTTCTCTTATTTTGAGAAATACTGGTGTTTATTATTACTTTTTTATATTGTCAGTAAAATATTTAGCACATTCCAGTG
>JAAYAE010000051.1 GCA_012719555.1 Acholeplasmataceae bacterium
GAAAGAATATTTGGGAGATGTTTTTTCTTTTCCTAATCATTATGGTGCTAATTTGGATGCATTATATGATTGTTTAACAGAAGTTGATGAAAAGACTAAAATCATAATTTCCAATAAAATTGCTGAGGAAGATAGCTTAGGCGAATATGGTGAACGTTTGTTAGAGGTTTTTGAAACAGCCGCTCAGGATAATGATAAATTAAAATTAGAAATAACGGAGTAAAATGAAAAGAGGCTAGGCCGATGCTAAAAATATGGGTTCGGTTACTGGTTTGCTTAAGTGTAATATTTTCTTTTGCCGGTTGTAAAACCAATATTAGCGCAGACGCAAAAAAACAAGCGCCGGTAGTAAAAGTGGCAACTTTGCAAAATACTGTACAATCTAAAAATCTTGTTGTTAATGTTATGAACGTCGGTAAGGCGGATTCTATCCTTATTCAAATAGGCGGTAAAAATTATTTAATAGATACAGGACTAAAGGAAAACAGCAATAATTTGGTTGAACATTTGCGTGCTCTTGGCGTTGACAAATTTGACATAATATTTATGACGCATCCACACAAAGATCATATTGGCGGTATGCCGGCACTGCTAAATAGTTTTAAGATTAAACAGGTGTATGATACAGAACTTATTAAACCTGATTCCAAGCTTTATCCTAAAATTCTCAAGCTTATAGCGGAGAAGCATATTACTAAAACTAAGATACAGGCACCTATGAAAATTCCTATTGCAGACGGGGCCTATTTTGAAGTGTTATGGCCTGTTAAGCAAAAAATTACAGTACCTGGTGATACTAATCTTAATCCAAACAGTTTGGTCATGCGACTAGTGTATAAAGACTTTTCTATGATGTTTGCTGCTGATAGTTATAAGGAGTCCGAAGAACATATAATTGGGCTTTATCCTCAAGATGAACTAAAATCCAATGTACTTAAAGTTGGTCATCATGGAAGTAATGCATCAACCAGTGATGCTTGGCTGAACGTTGTTAATCCACAAGTAGCAATTGCTAGTTATGGTGTAAAAAAAGGGGCGGCTGCGGATAAATATCCCAGCAAGAAAACTGTGGAGCGTATTAAGGCTCATAACATTAAGTTCTATGGAACTTTTGTAGAAGGAGACGTTAGAGTTGTTACGGATGGTAAGGCGTATAGTATAGAGACGGAAAAGAAACAGGAGGGGGTATAACAGATGACAGTTTTTCATGAAAAGAAAAAACAAATAAGAGAAAACAAAGAAACAGGTAATGTTATTATTGAGCATATTGTTGATGAGGAGCTTTTTCAAGGGCAAAGTCCTATGTTTGCGCAAGTAACTTTAAAGCCGGGATGCGCACTGGGCTATCACCAGCACAAGGGTAATAACGAAACATATTATATATTGTCCGGTAAAGGTATATATACAGACAATGGAGAAGAAGTGCCTGTTGTTGCCGGAGATGTTACTTTTTGTTATGATGGTGGATTTCATGGCCTAAAAAACACTGAAAGTTCAGACCTTGTATTTATGGCCTTAATTGTTAACACACCAAAACAATAGTAGTTTACTTTTTATAATTACTAAATTATAATAAACAAGTAAGTAAAATCGAGGGGGTTTGTTACGTGAAAAAAGTTATGGTGTTTATGTTGGCAGTAATTATTACTGCAGGTCTCATTGCAGGGTGTGGTGGGGATAAAAAGGCCGCTACTCAGAAAGATAGTAACAAAAAAATAGTTGTAGGTCTCGATGATAATTTTCCACCTATGGGATTCAAAAATGAAAAAAATGAAATAGTTGGCTTTGATATTGATATGGCAAAAGAGGCTGCTAAGCGTCTTGGCCGCCCTGTGGAATTTAAACCCATTGATTGGTCTAGTAAAGAGGCTGAATTAAAGAGTGGCCGCATTGATTGCATCTGGAATGGTTTAAACATTACGGAAGAACGCAAAAAGAATATGCTTTTCAGTGATCCATATATGGAATGTAAGCAACTTATTTTTATAGCTAAGGGTTCTCCTATTAAAGGGCAAGCTGATTTGAAAGGTAAGGTTGTAGGTATGCAAAGTGCTTCTACTGCTGAACAAAACTTGGAGAA
>JAAYAE010000052.1 GCA_012719555.1 Acholeplasmataceae bacterium
GATAAGCTGACTTTAGTACGAAAGCATTAGAGTGTAATATTTAATGTTGTTTTTAAGTTTTAGTCACTGTAAAAAAGCAGGATACCAGAACATACGTTTTAGTATCCTGCTTAATTTTCTCTCTTCATTTTACATAATATATATTATCGGACGTTAAATGCGAACTGATGTTTGACAGTTGCGAACAAGACTGCTATACTATCTTTAGAGCAAAGAAAAAAATCCGGAGGTTTAAAAATTTATGGATATAAAAAATAATACTTCTACAGATTCTGAAGCTATGCTTACAGATCGACAAAAACAAATTTTAACTTTCGTTCGCGAATATATATATTCTAAAGGCTATCCTCCTGCTGTGCGTGAAATCGGTAAAGCGGTCGGATTGTCTTCTAGTGCCAGCGTTCATGCCCATTTACACAAGCTTGAAGTTGCAGGCTTTTTATCACGTGATCCTTCTAAACCAAGAGCTTTAGAGCTCACTCAAGAAGCGTCCTGGCGCCAAAAGACCTTAGTCCCCGTCCCTCTTGTAGGTAATGTTCACGCAGGACAACCTATCTTGGCCGTGGAAAATATTGAAGAAACATACCCTATTCCTTTTGATTTATTAGGTTGCAAAGAAGATGTTTTCATGCTAGCAGTAATTGGCGACAGTATGGTTGGTGCAGGCATTTTATATCATGATTATATTGTTGCCAGAAAACAGAACTATGCTAACAATGGTGATATTGTGGTTGCCCTTATAGACGACGAAGAGACGACCATAAAGCGTTATTTCCGTGAGCTCAAACAAATACGTCTACAACCGGAAAATGATGCTTATCCGCCAATTTTAGGCACAGATAATATTCACGTTATGGGAAAAGTAATCGCTGTATTTAGAATGTTATAATATTTTAGAATAAAAATAGACATGGTATGGGTGAAAAATCACCTGTAGCATGTCTATTTTTATTTGGGTATTTATCGTCTACGTTTTATCATCAATGTATGGATGATTTTCCACCAATATAGTTATTTTTTCTCATGGGTGACTTCTCACCCATATTCTAATATACTGATTTTTAACTAACACCAGTTTAATTCAACAGCATCTCTTTTTACAGTCAAGAACTTGACCCATTACATTTTAATTTACTCACATATTTTTGTGGTCAAGAACTTGACCTATTATATTTTAATTTCCTCGAAATTCAGCAAAAATATACAATTTTCTTCCAAATGCTTCCAAAGCCTCTTTTTTACAGGTACAAACACTAGGACCCCTTAAATAAAAACGCTCAGAACGCAAATTTGGAGGTCTCTTTCTGGAACCCCTGTAAAAATGCGGGGTTCAGGGTTTATTAGTAAAAATTATAAAAATAACATGCAAATTTTCAAAAAAATACAAGTAGGTCAACTAATTGACCTACTTGTATTTGCTTTTATTCCCATTTCAGGGAAAATGTTATCTAAAATTGCTGTAGTGAATTTTTCTTCCCAATGATACATTCCACTATAATGACCTGAATTATCATTTTCACTGGTAGCCATACCATTCATCAAATATATAAAACCGTTAGGTTTGTTGGGTTCAACAAATATACCTGCCACTAAACCATATGCGTCTGCAAAATGACCAACCATTTCTACATTTCTATTAACAAGAAATCTAGCAGTCCCCATTCCTGCAATTGGCTGCACGGCAAGTCCATACATAGTCATATCACCGCCATAAGTGTTACCGTTATTTTTAACAGGATCATAAATCCATTGTGGTCGCCACATTTCAGCTAATGTTTCAGCTTTTATAATGCGCTTGCCTCTGTAAACACCTTTATCACACATTAATTGCAATAGGTGCTGCAATTCCATTGTAGATACATGTAAACCGCCCTGAGGTGAAAAAACTGTAGCATTGGTACCAATTTTATAATCTTTTAAACTATAGAATTTATCATATTCACGAACATCAGGGTTGCTAATATAAACACTATCTTTACTCGGTGGTTTTTTCCCCTGTAAATCATCAATTTGGGGAATCCAAGGACCCTTATCATCCCATTTATCATCAGTTTGTTTTTGATAGATTGTTCCTACTTGCTTGAGTTCTATGCCTGTAAAATCACTAATGTTATAGCTGCCTTTAATATCAAGTTGTTTTAATAAATGGGTACGCATATAGATATCAAAGCGTTCTCCTGTAATTTTTTCCATAATTGTAGCTAAAAGTCCATAGTTGAGATTTGTGTACTGAAAATATTCTACAGGGGGTTGATCTGCCTTTGCAAAGTGTTCGCCATTATTATAAAAAACACCATTAGGTATAAAAAATTCCTTCACACTATACTGAGGAGGAATTGAATACATTTTGCCATCGCGTAGAGAAGACGTATGTGATAGCAGCATCCTGGGTGTAATTATAACAGTAGGAAAGGAGGGGTTGATTAATTTGAAACCAAGATATTTACTAACATCTTCGTCCAGATTAATCTTACCTTCTTCTACTAATTGCATGAATGCCAGACCGGTAAACATTTTAGAAATAGACGCTATACGAAATCTAGTGTCCTTGGTAAGGGGGAGATCTTTCTGTCTATTATCTTTATCAATATAACGACGTCCTAAAAAATCACTATAAACTACTTTTCCATTTTTTACAGCTAAAACTCCTAATCCCGGGATTTTTTCTCCTGTATCTCCAATCATATTAGAAAAGCTTGTATCTAATTTTTTAGTTATATTTTGGGGCAAAGTACTGGTTGAAGCTTCAATGACATTTAAAGAAGGCCCCAAGTAAAAAGAAACCAGTAACAATAATATAGATATGCTTTGTACTGCTAGCTGTTTTAAATTGCGCACTTTGAAAGCTCCCTGCCCAATATTATTTTTTGGCACTAACCATTTTAGCGGCTTCCATTATAGCTAAACGGCCATGTTCAAATGTGAGTCCACCTTGAAAGTAAACATTGTAAGGAGTCCGTAGCGGACCGTCACAACTAAGTTCAATAGAAGCTCCTTGCACAAATGTACCCGCAGCCATGATAATTTCATCTTGATAGCCAGGAATCATTGCCGGCACAGGGGAGACATGGGCGTCTACAGGAGAATTAGCTTGAATTGCTACACAAAAATCACAGAGTTTTTCCCTACTCCCTAGCGTTATAGCTTGAATAATATCACTACGGCTATCGTTAGGCTCCGGGCTTACTTTATAGCCCAGATTAGAAAAAACAGCTGCTGCAAATATTGCTGTTTTTACTGCCTGCAAAACAACATGAGGGGCTAAAAATAAACCTTGATAAAATTCCCTGGCTGTATCGCCTAAAGTTGCACCCATTTCAGCGCCCAGCCCTGGAGCGGTGAGACGATATGAGGCAGCTTCCACTAAATCTGCCCTTCCTGCAATATAACCACCGGTAGGTGCCAGTCCCCCACCAAGATTTTTAATTAATGAACCGGCAACTAAATCGGCACCCACTTCTATTGGTTCCTGCTTTTCCATGAATTCGCCATAACAGTTATCAACAAAACAAATACAATTGGGATTAACAGCTTTCACTACCGCACATATTTCACCTATTTCTGCTACATTCAAGGTCTTGCGCACGCTGCTGTAACCACACGAACGTTGAATATGAACCAGTTTTGTCTTAGCGGTAACAGCTTCCTTAAGAGCAGGCAAGTCAACGGTATGTCCAACCATAGGTATTTCCTTATAAATAATCCCAATATCTATTAAAGAACCTAACGTTTTTACCGGTGCACCAATAATCGTCTGCATAGTATCATAGGGTGCCCCTGTAGCAGCAATCATTTCATCTCCAGGCTTTAGATTACCCAAAAGGGCTACAGCCAAAGCATGGGTTCCTGAAACGAATTGCGAACGTACCAGTGCGGCCTCAGCTTTAAAAATATCCGCGTAAATTAAATCTAAATTATCGCGTCCTACGTCAGAATAAGCATAACCTGTAGTTGGTTTGAGATAATAATCCGAAACTTTATTTTTGCGGAAAGCAGACATTACTTTTTTGGTATTAAAGAGTGCGGCTTCCTCGTATTGCCAAGTACAAGCATTTACTGTTTTTAAAGCATTAAGTTCTAATTGTTCATAATTAAGCATTAATAAATGTCTCCAGTTTTTATGTATTGTTCGTATTTTTTAGCGAGTTCAAATGGCAGGCGAACTTTTATATTAACTCCATTTTCAGTATAGTTTTCTTCTAATACTGTCGCAATTTCATGTAATTGAGCGGCTTTAGCCGTTTCTGTATAAGGAGAGCTTAAATTAAGTTCTACGGATTGCATTTGCAAGTTTTCTACAATAAGCGCTAAAAGTTTATCTAACCCAAGTCCTTTTTTTGCAGAAATACAAGCACTATTTTCTGTTTTGGCTAGGCGCTGAACCAATTCACTATCAGCAGATAACTTATCAACTTTATTATAAACAGTAATAATGGGTTTATCAATTGCACCAATATTTTTTAATACCTCATAAACAGCTTCACTTTGTTCTTGATATAGTTCATGACTAACATCAATAACATGTAACAAAAGATCTGATTCCGTAACTTCTTCTAACGTTGAACGAAAAGCGGCTACTAATTGATGAGGCAACCGTTGAATAAAACCTACCGTATCTGTTAAAACAGCTTCTTGTTTATCCGGAAGGGCTAATTTTCTGGTTGTAGGGTCAAGAGTAGCAAACAATTGATCCTTAGCGTAGATATCAGAATCAGTTAAGGTATTGAGAAGAGTAGATTTACCGGCATTTGTATAACCCACTAAACTAATAGTTGCTATTTGATTTTTGTTCCTTTGGTTTCTATGCAAATTACGTACAGTTTTTATTTTGTCGATATTATCATTGATAAATGTAATGCGATCACGAATACGTCTACGATCTACCTCTAATTTCGTTTCACCCGGTCCTCTGGTTCCAATACCGCCACCAAGTCTGGAAAGACTGAGTCCTTGACCTGTGATGCGTGGCAGTGTGTATTTTAATTGGGCCAGTTCCACTTGCATCTTACCTTCGTTAGTATAAGCTCTTTGTGCAAAAATATCGAGGATTAAACCTGTTCTATCAAGTACTCTAACGCCGGTTGCACGCTCTAGATTGCGTTGTTGGGCCGGTGATAATTCATCATCAAAAATACATAAATCAATGTTTTCTTGTTGGGCAAAAAGAGCCAACTCCCCCACTTTACCTTTGCCAATGAAATAGGCAGGATCAGGCTTGGGCCTTTTTTGAAAAAACTTACCTATAACCAATGCCCCGGCAGTATCTGTTAGCTGTTTTAATTCCTCCAGAGAATTTTCAGGTGTCCAAGCTCCTTTTGTATTCCCCCATTCCAAGGAAACAAGCATAGCTCGTTCTTGTTCCTCTTTTAGAGCTGTGCCTTCTGTTTCTTTAGCTAAAATGCGTTCCAAAGTATTAATAATATTTTGAAAATAGAACTCTTCAGCAGCTTCCAAAGAAAGTGGTCCATATTCTTCGCAAATTAATTGTTTATTCTCATCAATTCCTGTAATCATGCCAAAAGATACTAATGATTTAGAAAAATCAGGGCCAACAACGCCTATGGTTATCATAGCATCAAAACGACTATTTTTAAGTGCTGAATAATCAACACCGCTCAAAGCACTATTGCCCCCTAAATGAGTGTGTACACAACGAACACCACTTAAACGTGATTGGCCTCGCTTTCCTTCAAAACTAGGAAGCTCAACACTATCAGTATTACCTATTGTAATGCTGGTTATTGTGCCATCACGGGCTATATAAAGAGAGATTTCTTTATTGATATACTCAGAGACATTAGCAAGTTTACACGCAATATCTGCTGAAACTAGTTGCCCTGATAGAATTGGCATTTCATATATTTGTTTTAGTTCTTCTAAAACTACGTCTTTAATTCCTTTTATATTACCAAAAATCTCAGCCATCATGTCCTCCTTTTAGGTTATGCTATGTGTTTTCTATTCCGTTAATTATACCATAAAAAAGGGCATTGCTAAATGCAATGCCCTTTAAAATGTATGTTTCCTGATTATTTGGCTTTAGCCGGTTCGATATTAACCTTGTAGCCTTTAATAGTATTACGATGCATTACAGCCAAAACTTTTTCAGCTGAATCTGAA
>JAAYAE010000053.1 GCA_012719555.1 Acholeplasmataceae bacterium
CAAAAATATAAACCGTCAAAAACAATTATTATACAAGTTAAAATATATGTCAGAAAATACATTATTTTCATACCGAAATTCGGCCAATGATGGTAACACATTGCAACAACCAATACCACTGCTATATTATTAAATAACCCAGCAAAAAGCGATAGGGTTGTCAAAAATTGAACATCAAGCTCTAAATAGCTAATTATAAAGGTACCCATGAGAAGGTAAAGTACACCAACCACTACTACCGGAAAATAGCGTCTTACCCTGTCAGGTATGCGGTTACGTCTAAAATAAAGCAAAACAAGGGCGCCTAAAACACAGGCGTCCCGCAAAAAACCATTTAAAGTAAGCAACCAACATTCGCTTTCCGGGAAAGGAACCACGCTTTGCAAAAATTTCCAAGAACTTATGTACTCAAAAGCAAAACAAATTATGAGTACAATTCCAATTAATAGCGACTTCCTCATTCAAGCACCACCTACGATATAAAATACAAAGGCCTGTCTATCAAGCTAATATCCAGTGGCGATGAAACTAAGGAATCACCATCTAGCTCAGCTACAAAATTATCTACATTAGAACGAATTTTGACGCTTTTTGCCTGTATAATTTCCACTGTCTTGTCTAAATTCAAAAGATCAGTAGCAATAAGAGCGGCATAACGCAAAAAATCTGCGCGTCTGCTGCCGGTAAACATGCAAACATGCAAAGTTGGTGAGCACAAAGACCCTCCATCCACCAAAGAAAATCTCCCGGCATAATAACGACTTTTCGCCACAATAACCGAAGACGCATCACGCCATCTATCATCATTATCAATCATAACCTGGAATTTATATTGCCAATTACGCAAGAACAATTCCTTGCGTACTAGCTCGGATCCCTGACGAACATAGGCAAACTTCGACAAATATTTTTTCTCTGTCTCAGTTACCCTATGTACCACTAAGGAATCTACACCTATTCCTGCTACTGTCAAAAAAATGCGATCATTAGCTTTACCAAGCCAGATAGGAACGGCAATGCCCTTAACGACTCTCTTTATCCAACGTTCCGGATCAGCATTCTGTAAAAGTTCCTTTGCTACTAAATTCACCGTTCCAGCGGGAAACACACTCACATATGGCCAATAATCGTTTTCAACAAAGATTTCAACCAATGCCCTTATTGTTCCGTCTCCCCCTGCTACAACTATCCAATCCACCTTTTCTGCACATATACGCTTGCCTACTAACTGGATCTGTTCAAAGGTACCTAAAGAAATTTCTTCAACAACCCCCGCACCCAAATCACGGCGCAAAGTATTCATTATTTCGGCAATACGTTGTTTCATGTCGCCAAAAAATTGATGGTTGCCCGCTTTAGAATTATATACAATCATTATTTTTTTAAATTCATGTACGTTTACTCTCTTGCGTAACACTTTAACACACTTCCGCTCTCTCATTAATACACCCATTTCTTACGCGAAACATAATTCCAAACCACAACGATACAACTAGCCAACACCTTAGAAAACATAGGGTGCCACTGAAGTAATCCAACAAACAACCCCATTAATACTAAATTAAAAAAAAGCCCAATAGCAGAAACAAAAAGAACCAGCGTTACTTCCTTAGCGCGTTTATAACGAGCGCCGCTTTCAAACACCCAAATATTTGTCATAAGGTAGTGGCAAATAGTCGAGCAAAGAAAAGCGAGAGAAGTAGATGCCAAATAATTCCAGCTCCATCGCACACCAAAAAGATAGAACAACCCCCATTCAATCAAAGCTGCTGTTCCACCTATAAACAGATATATTAATATTTTTATTTTTTCATTGTCTGAGTAATCAAAACCCATTATTTGTTTAGCCATAAATATATTATAGCACAGATATAATATGTACACACCATAGAGCTGTGCCCTCTTCTAACCAATTTAACTATTTTCTATTAACTAAAAAATAACACAAAAGGACGAATCAAGTCCGCCCCTAAATGTGCTAACATTTTATTTAAGTAAATTATATATCACAATAACTACAACACCCGGAATACCAAAAAAACCGGCGATGAGTGCAGAAATGATGGTAATTGGGATATGAAAAGAAAACATTCCGCCCACTAAATTAAGCACCCATAGCATAATACCACCAATAATGCCATTCCAGACGAAGGAAAAAGAAAGTGAAAAAAACTTCACTATTAAAAACAAAACCATTATAGCAATTATCCACGGAACTAGAGTTTCCATTTTTATCCCACCCTTCACATATTTCTTCGATTTTCTAGTGCTTTGGATAACGTAACTTCATCGGCATATTCTAAATCTCCGCCCACCGGCAACCCGTGAGCAATACGGCTTACAGTAACACCAATAGGTTTTAGTAAATGTGCCAAATATGTAGCAGTCGCTTCTCCCTCAACATCAGAGTTAGTTGCCACTATAACTTCCTTAATCTCGCCTGATTGCAGCCTTACGAGAAGCTCTTTGATTTTTAATTGCTCAGGACCTACTCCATCTAAAGGAGATAAAACTCCATGAAGTACGTGATACAATCCTTTGTACCCTCGACTGCGTTCCATTGCCATTAAATCTTGTGGTTGTTCAATTACGCAAACCACAGTTCTGTCCCGTGTCTTATCACGACAAATGTCGCACAAATCACTATCACATAAATCAAAACAACAAGCACATAGCCTTATTTGTTCTTTGGCACTAATTAGTGCGTCTGCCAGCTCCCGCACATCTTCACTTGGCATATCAAGAACATGGTATGCCAGCCGTAAAGCGGTCTTAGAGCCTATTCCCGGAAGGCGTCGCAATTGTTCGTGTAACCTAGCCAAAGGTTTTATCATTCGCATAAAGTTCCTCTTATTAGAGCATTCCGCCAGGTAATTTTATACCACCGGTTACTTTGCTCATTTCTTTTTCCGTCATTTCATCAATCTTGCGCATACCTTCATTAACAGCTGTTACAATCAAATCTTGCAACATTTCTACGTCTTCGGGATCAACAGCTGCCGGATCAATTTTAATGCTCTCTAGTTCTTTTTTACCATTTACAACCAAGGTAACAGCACCGCCACCGGCAGTAGTTTCAATTGTGCGAGTTTTTAATTCTTCTTGTAACTTTACCATTTCAGCCTGCATTTTTTGTACTTTTTTCATCATGCCTTGCATATTATTCATTCCACCATTAAACATTTTTAACCCTCCTAGAAATTTCTACATGTTTATTGTATCAAAAATGCTCTAAATATAAAAGCAATTTACTCTTTCTTCACAGTTCCGCCAAAAACATCTAACGCTGATTTTACTGCACTAGGTTGATGAACTTTTTTACTTGGCGGATTATCTGCTTTAATTTGTTTAAGCTCGGCATCCTTAACGAGAATACAGTTTAATGCTATGGGGCGGCCTACCAAACCACTTAAAATATCTTGGATAAAATCTTTATAATCAGCTCTTTCCAATCTGTCTTTAGACATCATGGTACTAAGTCCCAATGTTAAACTTTGCCCGTCATAATTAATAACTTTACCCAACTCGGCATAAGCTAAAATAGTGCGTTTCTGTTTATTAATCAAGGTTGAACATAAATTTTTCCACAAAGCTATACCATTTTCACTAGGCATGATTTTAGGTTTGGTTACTATTTGTTCTACTGCCGGTTCTACTTCTGCCTGTGGTTCCACCTCTACCTGTATTTTTGGAGGCACTTCTTGTGCTATTTCAGGTTTTGACACAGAATGCCCCGGTGTAATCGGTGCGGACAATCCTGGACTAAATGTTGTCTTCGGTATATTTTGCACAGGAATTGGTGTTTCCTGAGCTAATACTTTCCCTGCTAGTTGAGCTTCCAATTGGGCTACCCTAGCAGCCAAAGCTTCCAAAGAATCTCCTTGAATACGGCACAAATCAAATATACACATTTCTGCCACTATTTTTTCTCGAGCGGAAAGTCTTATTTCTTCCATAGCTTGGTGTAAACGACTAGTGGCTGCTAAAATACGTTCAGTAGTGTATAATGGCGCTATAGCGGCCAAGGCTTCGGCAGTATCCGTCAAATATATATCTTCGTATTTAGCATCTGCCTTATACAATAAAAGTGCACGTAAATATTCGGCAAGTTCCAAAATAATTTGTTTCATATCTTTGCCTTGAGCACTGAGCTCAGTCATACTTTGTAACGCAGCAGATAAATCTCCCCTGCCTATTACGGTTACTAATTTACGTAATCCTTCTCTGCCCACAATTCCTAAAACCTGGCGTACAATATCAGCGGTTACATGTTTTGACATAACGGCACACTGGTCTAACAGACTCACGGCATCGCGCATACCGCCGTCTGCCTGAATAGCCATAAGACGCAATGCCTCTTCATCCGCTAAAATGTCACTACCGGCGGCTACCGTCTTTAAATGCCCTACTATATCATCAATAGTTACACGATGAAAATCATAACGCTGACAACGAGAATGAATAGTTGCCGGTATTTTATGAGGTTCAGTGGTGGCCAAGATAAATACTACATGGGCAGGCGGCTCCTCCAATGTCTTTAAGAGAGCGTTAAAGGCATCGGTAGTAATCATATGTACTTCATCTATAATGTAAACCTTATAGCGCCCATTAACAGGTGCAAAGGCAACTCTTTCCCTTAGTTGGCGAATCTCATCAATACCTCGATTAGAAGCAGCGTCTATTTCAATAACATCCATAGATGAACCCTGTGTAATCTGCAGACAATTCTCACATTTGTTACAAGGATGCGCAGTTGGTCCCTGCTCACAATTAAGTGCTTTAGCCAAAATACGGGCAGTACTGGTTTTTCCCGTACCACGAGGTCCCGTAAATAAATACGCATGGGCAATCTTGCCCGATTCTAAGGCGTTTGTTAAAGCCGTTTTTATGTGTTCCTGACCCACAAGTGCTTCGAAATCCTGTGGCCGCCAAGTACGATATAGTGCAACATAACTCATGTTTTTCTCCTTTACATCCAATGTCTTGTTCGAAACGTTCTATATAAAAATAAAGCAATTAGTGCCATAATAGCAAGGACCAAGGGATATCCCCACGGTGAATCAAGTTCCGGCATAAATTTAAAATTCATACCATACACTCCGGCAATAAAAGTCAGCGGTAAAAATACGGTAGAAATAAGCGCCAATGTTTTCATAATCTCATTAGTACGAACATTAAGATTATCCATATTGAGCTGAATAATACCATTAGCATTGTCAGATGCTATTTCGCAGGCTTCATCCAGTTGGTACACATGATCCTTTAAATCTTCCAAATAGGGATCTATCCCTTCCGGGAAAAAGTTAGCCTTATCGTCACTAAGTTTAGTGACAATACTTTTCATAGGCCAAATGACATGCCTTGCAGCTGTAATATCATGTTTAAGTCCTGATAGAACTCCCCGTTCCAAAGCTGTATCATTTGCCAACAATCTTTTCTCTGTCTTTTCTAATGATGCCTGCAATTTTTCAATTATTACAAAATAATTATCTACAAGATTATCCAATAATGCATATACTACATATCCC
>JAAYAE010000054.1 GCA_012719555.1 Acholeplasmataceae bacterium
GATAGCTGCAGAGCTTTCCTTGTATTCCGGATAATTCAGCAATAAGCCTTGTACGTTGGCTACAACACCAACCAATAATCCATTAACTTTAGCTAGGCCGGCAACTATTTCCGGTCCATAGCCTTTTTTATATTCCATGAATTCGCTGTTATCAAAAATACGGGCTAAAACTTCGTAAATATCATAATTACGTTTTTGATTCATTGGCACGATTGAATACAAGTCGTTAGCGTCAAATTTGGGCAGATATGGCTCATCGACTCTGAAAAATTCCAAGTTGTAAGCCGGCAGCATGCCAATGTACTTCTTAACCCCTTCAATTACGCCTTCTTCAGTAGCATAAACTTCACGCATAAACCCTGTCTCATTATAATGCACATCCACAGAACCCGGTGACTTTTGCTTGCCTGAATTAGCTACCATGTCGGCAATTTGTTCTGCGCCTTCCATGTCAATATAGCCTTTGGGATGCATTCCTCCCAAAATACCTGCGCCGCCTACAGCCATATTGGCTTTCTCATGCGCTATGAGCACTGTAGGACTGATACTATGGTAACCTCCGCCTGCAGGATTGGTCCCGTAAATACCTACGATAACAGGAATTCCCATCTGGTTCAAATCTGCGTTTCTAAAGAAGGGAGTACCGCCGCCCCGGCGATTAGGATAAACTTTTTCTTGCTCATCAAATTTTACGCCACTGCAGTTAAGCAAATACACTAATGGTATGCGTAAAATCTTGGCAGTGTCAGAAGCCCGCAATAAATTGTCAGCTTGACCGGGAACCCATGCACCTGCAAGTTTTTTATTATCTGAAGCAACAACCATAACCCATTTTCCGTTTACGCAGCCTAGGCCTTTGATAATACCTGTAGAACCATTATCATTACCTTCCGGATTGTACAAACTGTTCAAAGGTCTCCAAGTATCCTTATCCACCAAAGCTAGTATACGCTGCATAGCTGTCATTTGCCCTGCTTCATTTAATGATTCCGTGGAACGCCCGGCATCCTCTACTTTTTTAATTAAGTCTTTTATTTCCTGCTCAACTGCTTTTAGTGCAGTCATATTTTCAGTATTTTCGCTTCGCAGCTCTTTACCTAATGTAGGCATATTTTGAAAATATCTCGGCATTGAATATTGACCCATTATTAATCCTACCTTCTAGACTTGTTTTTCGTCAGCTATCTTAATCATGCGATTAAATTTACCTTCTGCTACTACTACACCATCCTGATTTAAAACATCATATCTCATACCTATAATGGCCTGCTTGCCGTTTTTTGTGACACGTTTGTCTACAATAGTTAATTTCAGCTGAATAGTATCGCCAATAAACACCGGTTTAGTAGACTTCCAATTTTCGATACCAAGAAATACGGAACTTTCAAAAAGTCCTAACCTCATATACAAGCCATTTGCTATAGCAAGAATTAATAAACCATGAGCAATACGTTTACCAAAAGTTGTGTTGTTAGCAAAGACTATACTAGTATGTAATTCGTTAAAGTCACTTGTTAAACCTGCAAAATCAAAAATATCACTTTCAGAAACTGTGCGAGTAGCAGATAAAAAATAATCACTGACATTTAAATCTAGATATGTATAAAAAC
>JAAYAE010000055.1 GCA_012719555.1 Acholeplasmataceae bacterium
CATTTATTCTAAATAGTTTTTCCTGCCGTAGAAATTGTTTTTTTAAGCAAACAGATATTCTTCTCATTATATTATTAAATTCCTGATGCTAATAATTATAGCATTATATAATAAATAGAAAAAGCTAAAAAAAAGAACCAGAAATATAATTTTCTGGTTCAATAAAATTAATTTACTGCAAAATTTATATGTTAGTATGAGGTATAAATTCCGCACTTACATCCGTTATCATGTTTTTATTTTTTTCAGCATCGCCAAATACTTTAATTGCCGCTTTACTGGTGACCGTTTTAGAGCCAACTAATATCTTGCCACTAAATAGGTCATAGTCTTCCATATAACGGGTAGCTTCTACAACATAACTATATTCACCTGCGACTACAGGGTTACCCTTGGCATCAGTACAATCCCATTCGTATTTTTGTTTCCCGGTACTTGGAGTTGCAGTTGTTATTGCCTCCACTTGCTTATCTGTAAGATCAGCGCGTTGAGCTTTTTTTACCCAATTAACTAAGGCTTGTTCCCTAGTCTTATAGCCTTTTGTAGCAACAAATTTAGTAACACCCAACGTCTTGATATACTTACCGTTAGCATCTTCAATCCAAACTGCAAATTGATTACTACTCATTCCTTGTTGTTTACCGTAATTGAAGGTAATATCTACTTTACCAGGGGTAACTATGTTGCTTTTCGGCATATCTGCGGCCGATTTAGCAGGTGGTTTTTCATTACCACAACCACTAAAAATACCTATGCCTAGGCTAAGCATTGTTACTACTGCTAATTTTTTAAACATATTGCACCTCTATTTTTCATCATTAAATAAGCACCCATGCTAGCAATAGATTTTCTCTTATATTTTTACAACCTTAATTCTTGAATAACACCTGTTGCAAAAGTCTTAGGTAAGTCGATGATTCTTTGATTAGCACTACCACGAAACGGTAGACTTATATCTCTTTGTGACAAGATAAATGGGCCATCTACCAATACGTCAATTTCTTTTAGGACAGGATAGTGTTGAACTTCTTCAAAAAGATATCCTGTGTAAGTCCAAATATTTAAATTGGGTTTTTCCCTACGCAATATTTTAATTACTTGTAACAATTCCGCAGCCTGGGCCAATGGGTCTCCTCCGCTAAAAGTAATCACTTTGTGTATTGGCGTCATTTTAGCAATAATTTCCTTAGCTAACATTTCCGGAGTATAACTTTTACCACCCTCGAAGGGCAACAATTTCTCATTATGACAGCCTTCACAATGACGAGGACATCCTTGGAAAAAAATTACCGTGCGAAGGCCCTTGCCATCAACAACAGATTCGCCCAGAATATCGGCAATCTTCAGCAAGTCCCTCACCTCCTAAATTTAAGACAGCAGCTATAAATCAATTGCCAGTACAAGTTACACGTTTAATCCTACGCACAAATTTTTCATCACATTGTGGGCAATAATCCCCATCAATAATTCCCGTATAACCACACTGATTGCAATAGTCTATTGGAAAATTAATGCCAACATAACCACAATCAGAATCACACATATGGCGCAATATATCCTCTACTGCTTCCAAATTATTTACAGGTGAAGCAGAAAATTCTACATAGCTAATATGGCCGGCATTAGTGTATTTATGATAAACACCTTCTAAGCGCATCTTTTCATAAGCAGTAATAGGAAAGCCTACTGGAATATGAAAGGAATTACTATAATAATCTTTATCTGTAACTCCCGGAATAACGCCATATTCTTTTTTATCCATATTGATGAAGCGACCGGAAAGACCTTCTGCCGGTGTAGCAATAAGGGTATAATTTAAATCATATTTATCTGCTGCCTTATCCATCTTATTGCGCATAAAGGCTACTATTTCTTCCCCTAGTGCTTGTGCATCTTCCCCTTGACCATGGTGGTGTCCAATAAGTGCGGTCAAGGTCTCTGCTAGTCCTATGAAGCCTAAAGAAACAGTACCATTTATAATGGCAGATTCAATATTGTCATCCATAGCTAATTTCTCAGAGCCCAAATACAACCCTTGCCCCATCAAGAAAGGTAAATCTCTGACTTTAAGATTAGCTTGTACCTTGAAGCGATGATACAATTGTTCAGCAATTAAGTCTACCACTTCGTCTAGGTAGTTATAAAATTTCATAATATCATGATCCGCACGTATAGCTAACCTAGGTAAATTTACAGTGGTAAAGGACAGGTTACCGCGGCCGGTAGTAACAGCAGGACCACGCCGATTAGCGATTACACGGGTTCGACAGCCCATATATGCCACATCTCCACCATATTCTCTATTATATGTTGTATCCATAAAGCTAAAAGTTGGATTCATGCGACGGGCCGCTACAGAAATGGCCAATTGATACATATCATAGTTTGGATCACCGGGATCCATATTGACCCCCTTTTTCACCCTGAAGATAACATTGGGGAAAATTGGATTTTCACCACGCCCCAAACCTTTGGCGTAAGCCTTTAAAAGGTTACTAATAACTTTGCGTCCATTTTCAGAAGTATCCAGTCCCATGTTAAGGCTAGAAAAAGGTACCTGGGCTCCAGCGCGAGAATGCATACTATTCAAATTATAAACGAGGGCTTCCATAGCCTGAAATACATCTTCCTCAGAAGCATTTTCCATGTAAGGAGCCATATCATAATCGAAAAAACCAAAAGATTGCCCCCCGAACATGTCATTTTGCGAACTTTGCAATATAATAGCTGCTAACGCCGTTGCAGACCCTGGGCGACGTGGTGGGCGAATAAAACCGTGCCCATTATTAAAGCCACTCTTAAGTAG
>JAAYAE010000056.1 GCA_012719555.1 Acholeplasmataceae bacterium
AAAGGCATTTATTGCAATTGCTAAATATTTCAATAATAGTATGGTGCCGACACAAGGGGAAATGATTATTTTAGAAGCAGGAGATACAGCCTTAGTGCTCTCTCAAACGTATCTTGACGCAGATATAAAGGATTCAGAATGTTCGATGGAGAGAAAAGCAACATATGTGTTTAAGAAAAATTCACAAGGTACCTGGCTCTGTGCAATCGATAACTCATATGGTACGGATTTGCTAGAGGAGAAGGCATTGTAATTTGTTTAGGGCGAGGCTATAATTATTTAACTGATAAGGAATGATATGGTTTTCACATAGCTGGCACAATCCATGTTTTCAAACTAGGCATAATTAAGAGTTGATCATCATCGACTTTTCAAGCGTCATTATGGAAAGGGGCGAGGTTGTAAATGGAGCTGCAAAAAATACGTAACAGAGTTTTTTATTATCACCATAAACCAGAGACTTATCGCCCTATGGTAGACTATCTCAAAATGAGAGATTAATATTTTGGAGGGAAAAAACGATGAAAATTGCTTTAGCACAAATGAAGATGCAGGAAAATAGTACTGATAATTTACAAAAGTCCTTGTCTGCTATGGAAGAAGCGGCCGCAAATAAAGCTGATTTAATCTTCTTTCCTGAATTGCAGTTGAATATTTTCTTTCCACAATATGAAAAGTTAATTAAGGAGAAGTATGCCTTTACGTTGGACCACAGTTTTATTCAAAAGTTAACTGCTAAAAGTAGAGAGTTGGGAATAATATCGTCTCCCAATTTTTATCTTAAAGAAGTAGATGGATTTTACGATGCTTCTTTGCTTATTAGTTCTTGCGGTGAAATCCAGGGGATTTCTAAGATGGTACACATCACCCAAGGGAAATATTTCTATGAACAGGACTATTACACGCCGTCTAATGATGGGTTTAAGGTTTATACCACACCCTTTGGAAAAATAGGAATCGTAATTTGTTTTGATAGACATTTGCCGGAAAGCATTCGTACCTGCGTTGCTATGGGTGCTGATTTAATCATTATCCCTACGGCTAACACCGAGGGTGAGCCATTGGAATTATTTGAATGGGAACTGCGTGTTCAAGCGATGCAAAGTAGCGTATATATTGCTATGTGCAACAGGGTAGGGCAAGAGGATAATATGAACTTTATTGGTCAATCTATAGTGATTGATCCACTCGGCAATGTTGTATCTAAGGCAGAGGGTATAGAACAAATATTGTATGGAGAAATAGATTTAGCACAAAGTGCTATTATACGCCGAAGAAAGCCATATTTCAGACTACGTAGACCAGAATTTTATAAGTAACCTATGATAACAGTGGAAGGATATGGTGAACAAATGGATGGATTTAAGGTTGTTTTTCATGTTGATGAAGTAAGTAAATGGAAGTTGACTTTGGTTAATGTAAAAAATTTTTTAGAAGACATTGCTGATGCCGAATATTCCATAGAAATTGTAGCTAATGCTGAGGCTGTAATAATTTTTGCCGATAACAGGGCTGAAAACACTGAAGAATTAGTAGGAGAAATGAAGTTCCTAATTAGTAAGGGCGTGACAATTTCGGCATGTAGGAACGCTTTAAGAGCAAACGTTATTGCGGAAGAGCGTTTGCCAAGTTTCATTAGTATAGTTCCTGCCGGTGTCACTAGGCTTGCTATATTACAAAGGCAAGGGTATAGTTATATAAAGCCATAAAGGGTAAACAAGTTTACGGTATTTGGCAGTTTTTCTAAGAACGAAAAATTAATATATTAGGGAGTGAGGCAATGAAGAATTGTATTGTAATTGCCGGAATGACATTGAAAAACAACTAAAATATTAGGGGGACTTGTTATGTCTATTCCGGAAGAAAAAATATTTCCACGTACAGGTGATAAACAAACCGTTTATCTTAGCTCTATAATTACCAATCCCAATATTCAAGTCGGTTATTATACAATATATAATGATTTTGTAAATGATCCTACTGACTTTGAGAAAAACAATGTTTTATACCATTATCCTATTAATAACGACAAATTGATTATTGGAAAGTTTTGTTCTATAGCTTGTGGTGCCAAGTTTATTTTTACAAGTGCTAATCACACCTTGAAGTCTTTATCGACCTATCCCTTTCCATTGTTTTGGGAAGAATATGGCTTTGCACAGAAAGATGTTGTACAAGCTTGGGATAATAAGGGTGATATAATTATAGGCAATGACGTATGGATTGGATACGAAGCGATTATTATGTCTGGAGTTCATATAGGAAATGGCGCAATTATAGGAACAAGGGCAGTAGTAACAAAAGACGTTGAGCAATATACCATAGTTGGCGGAGT
>JAAYAE010000001.1 GCA_012719555.1 Acholeplasmataceae bacterium
CAAAAAACTGAAATGGGTTTAATAGTAGGTAACTATGTTTTTTGACACTTATGAAACACCGGTTTTCCGTCCCCCCAGTGAAGCACGCAGTTTTATATTGCGCGTGACTCGTGGTTGTGCTCATAACAAGTGTACTTATTGTAATATGTATCGCGGTGTGCAGTTTATGATGTGCTCGGATGAAGATATTTCGAAACAAATTGCTTTGGCGGCTCACTATGGTAAAGAAAGCGTAAAGCGCATTTTCTTGGCTGACGGTGATGCTTTGGTAGTTTCTACGGATAAATTATTAAAAATTTTACATGTTTTATATGAAACTTTCCCTAATTTACAAAGGGTGTCTTCCTATTCGGCACCTCAGGATATTTTACACAAATCCGTAGAAGAACTTATACAACTAAAAGAAGCTGGACTGAAGCTGCTATATTATGGAATGGAAAGTGGCGACGATATTGTTTTAAGAGCTGTTAAGAAAGGCGTAACAGGAGAGCAAGCCGTTGAAGCAGGCAAAAGGGTAACTGCTTCAGGTATAAAATTATCGCTCATGATTATCTGCGGTTTGGCAGGGGTTAAAGGCAGTAAGCGCCATGCCGAGGAAACAGCTAAGGCGATTAATATTATCCAACCTAATATGTTAAGTGCCTTGTCTTTAATGCTTTATCGTGGCAGTGAATTGTTAGACCAGTATGAACGAGGCGAGTTTGATCCTTTATCTCCGGCGGGCATTATGCGTGAAATGCACAATATTATTTCCCGGGTAGAGATAAGTAGTGGACATCATTGTTTATTTCGTAGCAATCATGTTTCCAATTATGTTCAATTGGCAGGAACTTTGCCTAAGGACAAAGCAATGTTATTAGCTGAAATGGAATTTGCTATTGAGAAGTTGGATAAGCAAAAAGACTGGGATGTTTATAACAATACCAGCTATTAATTTTTGGAGGACTAAAATGAAATTACGCGTTAAGCTGATTGTTTTTTTCCTTTTGTTTATGGGGTTTATGCCACAAATAGTGTGGGCAGCAACCCCCCTAAAAATTGGCGACAAAGGGTGGAAAGTAAAAACTGTTCAGATGAAGCTTAATATCATAGGTATGCACACACCGGAAACCGGAAAATTTTCCCAAGAGCTGGCAATGCTGATAAAAAAATTTCAACGCAATAATAGGCTGCGAGTCAGTGGACAAGTGGATGATAATACTTATCACGCCATTCTTAATGCGGCATTTGCAAAAGAAGGCATTCCAGGCGTCAGTCCATCTGCACTGGTTAATACAGCAGCTAGATACAAAGGGGTCCCGTATGTTTTTGGTGGGACCACGCCAAAAGGTTTTGATTGTTCAGGGTATGTGCAATACGTTTTTAAGCAACACCGGGCTATTTTGCCCCGAACAGCAGATGTGCAGTTTAAAAATGGTCTGTTTGTTACACAAAGTGCACTGCAAGTAGGAGACTTAGTTTTCTTTTCTACTTACGAACCGGGAGCTTCTCATGTTGGTATATATGCCGGCAACGGTAAGTTTTGGAGTGCTACTTCATCTCATGGGGTTGCGCTTTGTTCGCTGAAGGATAGTTATTGGAGTAAGCGGTATTATGGCGGACGACGAGTTTTAACTCAAGTTAAAAACCAAAGGTAGTAAAAAATGTTTTTAGGAGGACGCTTATGATTAGGGAGAAACGCAATAAAGAAAAATTAGCAGGTTACTACAAAAAATTTATGGAAGAGGGTATTTTGGACCCCAATGTTCATCCATGGGTTGCAGAGTCCTGGCAACGTTGCGCAGCACGTAAATTACCTCATGAGACTATGCCTAAAGTGCATAAGCTGAGTAAAACCGCAGTAGTAGAACATCAAAAAATTCATGAGGACATTATTAATTACACTGATGGTCTTTTTGAACAGAACAAACAGCATTTTAATATGCATAATTTAAGTATGCTTCTTGTTGATGATAGGGGTTATGTTATAAAAAACTATGCACTGCCCTTTTTCCAAAGAAGTATTGAAGATATTCAAGGCATGCGTGTGCTGGAAGAAGATATTGGTACTTCCAGTATTAGTGTAGCTAGAAGTCATAACGTACCTTTCTTGATGTTCGGCCCGGAAATGTGGATTAAAGAATGCCACTCGGGTGATGCCTGTAGTGCTCCTATTAACGTGGGCGGAAAAACTCGTTATATTCTTGCTTTCTTTTCCCTAGATCAAAACGATCTTCCTTATGACATTTTGTTATCCTTACTTATGACTATGAAATATTCTTTAGAGCAATTTTTAGTAATGCTTGAATATTGGAATATTTATAAGTTGATGACAGAAGAGTTGCCTGTAACTGTTTATTGGCTTGATGAAAATGGAGAAATTCGCTATTGTAACGAGAATGGTAAAAAACGTTTAGAGGGCAAAAAACGACTAGAAGAAGTATTCTTGAATTATGAGCACATTCCTATTAAAAGAGCTCTTGAAGGCGGGCCAACCATTCGTCGTGAAATTACTTGGATTACACAGGATAGAACTTATGAAGACGTTACTACGGTTCTGCCGGTAAAAGTTGCAGGACAAGTGCGTAGTGCTTTGATTTTGACAATGTCTATTGAAGACTTGAAAACAACCATTGCGCATGCTACGGGTTATAGTTCCCGTTATAGCTTGTATAGCATGGTTGGAACATCCACAGAATTTTTAGCTTTACAGCATAAAGCCGCTAGAATAGCCCGCAGCGATAACAATATCTTGTTACAAGGAGAGCCTGGTACAGGAAAACAACGCTTAGCTCATGGTATTCATCAGGCTAGCCCAAGAGCAGCAGCACCACTTATTTCTGTTCGTTGCTATGAAGGGCCTATGGAAGAGTTGGAAGAAGAGTTTTTCGGATCAGGAGATACAGCTAGTCCAACAGCGGCAGGTAAGTTAGAATTGTCTTCCGGTGGTACATTGTTCCTAGACGAAATTGAGAAGCTTCCTGTAGCCATGGGTGATAAGGTAGCTAAAGCTTTGCGTGATGGTTTGTATGATAAAACTACCGGTAAGAAAAAGAAACTGAATGTAAGAATTATTGCGGCTTGTGATTCCAATCTAAAACGCTTGGCTGATAAGGGCCTATTCTCTAGAGGTTTATATGACTTAGTATTAGATACTTCTATGCGAGTTTTGCCTTTGCGTGAGCGTATTTCTGATGTGGAAGTTATCGCTAATCACATTTTGACAGAAATGGCGGCAAGGCATAATATGCCGGCGAAACATTTGTCCGCTGATGCATTAACATTACTTAACAATTGTAGTTGGCCGGGAAATATTAAACAATTACAGGGAGTTATTGAACAAGCTTTCTTCCATACTCCGGGTAGTATTATTGAAATGGGCAATATTAAACTTCCTGGCGATAGAACCATGGAGAAGTCATGGAAGCATGATAAGGACGCTTTTATCGCAGCATGGAAATCCGCCGGCGGTAATATTAGTAAGTTGGCAGGGATGTTAGATGTAAGTCGTGTCACCTTGTACAGATATTTGAAAAAATATGATTTGGGTCCCCAAAACGGCAAATAAAATAATATAATATAGAGAGGGTTAAACCTCTCTATATTATTTTCCTAGGAGGAATAAAGTAGTGCGGTTGAGAAAAAAACCTTGGATGGCTAAAGCCCTTGCAGAATATTTGGGTAAGGAGATTATTGCCGAGGATATAGATAAAAATAAAGGAAAATGGCAGGAATTAGTAGGAGGCAAATCACTTGCTCTGGAAATAGGATGTGGCAAAGGTAAGTTCATTAATGGTATGGCGCAGCTATATCCGGAAATGGGATTCGTAGGTATTGAAACTCAATTGGATATTTGCTACTATCCTGCACGTCAAGTAAGAGAAAACAAACTTACAAACGTGAAAATAATTGGTGGTGATGCGGCTTATCTCACTCAATGGTTTTTGCCGGGGGAAGTAAAAATGATTTATTTGAATTTTAGTGATCCTTGGCCCAAGGCTCGTCATAGCAAGAGGCGTTTAACGTATAGAGATTTTTTGTTGCAGTACAAAACTATTTTGGCACCGGGTGGCCATTTGCGGTTTAAAACTGATAACAAGGATCTTTTCGATTTTTCCGTAGAAGAATTCAAAGCTTTTGGCTTGCAGATAATTGCACTAAGTTACGACTTGCATAATTCGGAATATGAAAATGCAGTACAAACGGAATATGAAGAAAAGTTTAGCGCTAAGGGGAACAAGATAAATTTTTGTGAGGTAGTTTTTTAGAAACCATGAGGTGCAAGAATGCAAAAACGGTTTTTGATTTGGGATAATCCCAGAGACGCTGTTTTAACTATAGTTTTATGTTTAATGTTCATTGGCTGCGTTAACGTTTTTAGTGCGAGTTTTGTTAGTGCTAAGGCCATGTTTGGGACCGGATACTACTACCTTTATAGATACGCTCTGTTTGGCTTTTTAGGACTGATCGCTCTGGTCTTTCTTGGGTGGAAGATAAATTACCGCGTTTGGCTTAAATATCGCACTCCCATTTTTTATTTGTTTTTTGTATTGCTGTTGTGTGTAGATTTATTCGGAATTACCACTAAAGGTGCTCAAAGATGGTTAGTAATTGCGGGCTTTTCCTTTCAACCCTCGGAATTTGTCAAATTAGCGGTTATTATTATGGGAGCTGGTTCTCTAGGATCTTTACTGCATAAGGGTAGAGTTCCTGATTTGTTACAGTTCCCTGTTAATTTAGCGTTCATACAATCGGTAATTTTAGCGGGAATGGTATTAATACAACCGGATATGGGTACGGCAGCAATAATTTTGGCTTTGATGATTGTCCTTTATGTTATTGCCGGATTACCACTTAAAGAATTGGGAATGTTAGCGAGTGTTTGTGCAACAGGAGTTGTTGTCATGATTGCCGTCGCCCCCTATAGATTGTCTCGCATTTTAATTTGGCTGGATCCTTGGCGTGATGCTCAAGGTTCAGGTTATCAGTCAGTACAATCCTTTGTTGCCATTGGTAGTGGTGGGTGGCTGGGAAGTCATTTTGGTATGGGAATAGGCAAGTTTTTCTTTTTACCTGAGGCACACACTGATTTTGCTTTTGCTATTTTTTGCCAAGAATGGGGTTTTTTTGGTGCTCTGGGGTTGTTGTTTTTATTTTTGGTTTTGGCAAAGGCTATTTATACAATTGGGCAAAATACTACGGATGAAAAAGGCTTTCTTCTGGTTACCGGAATTAACTTTTTGGTTGTAGGGCAGGCTATTGCCAACATGGCCATGGTTTGCGGTATTTTACCCGTAATAGGAGTTCCTCTTTCCTTTATTAGTTATGGAGGAACATCTTTAATAGCTACTTTAGGGGCTGTGGGACTAGTTGTTGCTGTTTATAATGACGAAGTAAAAAAGAGCAAATTACAAAACACTCAAGTTAAAGCTTTCTCGCCCAAAGCGAAGCGTTCCTGGCGTTTTCAAGCTAACCCGCGGGGGGGACGAAAATGATTTCAAAAAGTAAGTTTGATTTAAAAGAAAGCAAAAAACGTACAGGTGCTATCGGAGTATTAATTTTATTTTTTATAGTGGGTATTGTTACGCGTTTGTTTTGGTTGCAAATAATACGAGGTACAGCTCTAGCTAAAGAAGCTAAGGAACAAATTGCCGGGGAGCATATTGAACTTTCTCCAAGAGGTAGTATACTTGACAGAAATGGTGATGATTTAGCCGTTAGCATTATTAGTAAATCTCTTTATGTGAATCCGCAAGAAATGGAAGATGATCCTGATAAATGGCCACGGGGTAAGCAACCAAATAGAAACCCAAGAGAAGTAGCTGCTGATCTATTGGCCCCAATTTTGAATATCAAAAAAGAAGAATTATTGCAAAAGTTTAATGATCGAGACAGATGATTTATCTGGGTTAAGCGAACCTTGGAACCAAATGTGGCTGTAGAAGTTACCCGAGTTTTAAAAGAAAATAATATTAGTGGCTTTCATTTTCAAGATGAAAGTAAACGTTACTATACAAAAAATAGCTTAGCGGCTCAAGTATTAGGTTTTGTTGGCACAGATGATAAAGGACTTGAGGGCGTAGAAGCCTCCTTGGACAAATTGATTAAAGGTAAAGAGACTAAAAAAGGTATTTTTTTTGATGCTCGTGGTAATCTTATGGGCGAATCGGGAATGAATGCTGTTCAAGGGCCCAAAATGAACACGGTATATTTGACTTTAGACAGTAATATGCAATTTATTTTAGAAAAAAGTTTGGATGAAGCTATTGCCAAAACTCATGCAATCAGTGCGGCAGCTATTCTTATGAATCCTCATACAGGTGAAATTTTGGGTATGGCATCCAGACCTACTTTTGATCCTAATCATTTTGCTAAATATTCCAGTAAGGAATATCTTAATCGTGGAGTTGGCATTATTTATGAGCCCGGTTCTGTTTTTAAACCTATTATTGGCTGTGCAGGCCTTATGGAACATGTTATTACACCAACAACGCCTTTTTATGATAGCGGGACTTTAGATGTTGGCGGTCGTTTGATTAAAAACTGGGATGATAAAGGTATGGGCAACATTACTTTTACAGATGTTATTAAATTCTCGATTAATACAGGTATGGCTCACTTGGGACTCACACTAGGTGGAGAAAAAGAAAACGAATATGCCAAAAAATTCGGGTTCGGGACTGTTACCGGCAGCGATGTACCGGGCGAAGAAGCAGGAATACTTTATAATCCTGAAGATATGGTAAAATCAGATGTGGCAACTATGGCTATTGGGCAGGGTATTGCCGTATCTCCGTTACAAATGTTAAATGCAATTTGTGCCATTGCTAACGGTGGTGAATTGTTAAAGCCGTTTATAGTAAAGCAGGTAGTAGCGCCCTCCGGAGAAGTGATTAAAGAGGGACATAAAGAAGTGGTAAGGCGAGTAATTACAGAAGAAGTCGCGGAACAAATGCGTATCATGATGGAAAAAGAAGTGTCCGAAGGCGGCGGGAAAACAGCTCAAATCAAAGGCTATAAGATTGCGGGTAAAACAGGCACAGCAGAAAAGTTAGCTGAAGGAGGAGGGTATGCTGAAGGAGTTTATATTGCATCTTTTGTGGGTTTTGTGCCAGCTGATAATCCTGATTATGCTATGCTTGTTGTGCTGGATTCTCCCCAGGGAGCGTTTTATGGCTCGCAGGTCGCTGCACCAATATTTAGAGATATTTTGCAACAAATTTTGGTTGCGAAAGGTATTCAGCCCAGTGATGCTACAGGACTTCCTTCGGTAGAATCTATAGTATTTCATGACAAAGGTGAAAATAATTTGCCACAAATGACTATTTTGGATAATGGCAGAGTTAAAATACCAAATTTTGCAGGTCTAAATATGCGGCAGGTAGCTGAGCTTATTCAGCAAGGACGACTAGCTTTAGTGCCACATGGCAGCGGGATATCTTTTAAGCAAACGCCGGAACCGGGTACTATTTTAAACAATGACGACGTTGTGAATGTTTGGTTTAAATAAATATTTTGTAAAAATGCCTGATAGTAGGCAGGAAATATTGTGATATTAAGGAATATAATAGGCTAAGGGAGAGGCTCCAACATTTTAAGGAGGGTTATGATGTTAAGTGATATTCAAATTGCACAACAGGCAAAAATGTTGCCAATTACAGATGTGGCAAAAAAATTAGGTATTAGTGAAGAAAACATTGAAATGTATGGTAGGTATAAGGCAAAACTATCCTATGATTTAATTCGGTCTTTGGAAAGTAAAAAAGCCGGTAAGCTAGTTCTTGTTACCGCTATTACACCTACTCCTGCCGGTGAAGGAAAGTCAACTACTACAGTAGGCTTGGCTCAAGGACTTGCTAAAATTGGTGAAGATGTTATTGTGGCCTTGCGGGAACCATCTTTGGGGCCTTGTATGGGTATAAAAGGTGGTGCTGCCGGAGGAGGATATTCCCAGGTTGTGCCCATGGAAGATATAAACCTACATTTTACGGGTGATTTTCATGCTATTACCTCTGCTCATATGTTACTTTCTGCCATGCTTGATAATCACGTGCAACAGGGTAATGAACTGAATATTGATCCTCGCCGTATTGTCTGGAAACGTGTTGTAGATATGAATGATCGAGAATTGCGCCAAATTGTGGTAGGCTTAGGTGGCAAAGCCCATGGTGTACCTCGTCAAGACGGGTTTGATATTACTGTAGCTTCTGAGGTTATGGCTATTTTATGTTTGTCTAACAGTTTAAATGATTTAAAGCAAAGACTAAGCAAGATAATTGTAGCTTATGACTATGCTGGAACACCAATAACGGCAGGTCAGATTCATGCACAGGGAGCGATGGCAGCTCTGTTAAAAGACGCAATCAAACCCAATTTAGTGCAGACTATTGAAAATGTACCGGCAATTATTCATGGTGGCCCTTTTGCTAATATAGCCCATGGTTGTAACAGTGTCATGGCTACTAAAACCGCAATGAAATTAGCCAAATATACAGTTACAGAAGCAGGTTTTGGTGCTGATCTTGGCGCTGAAAAATTCTTTGATATTAAATGCCGCTATGCAGGGTTAAAGCCTAATGCAGTTGTTTTGGTAGCAACAGTGAGGGCTCTTAAGATGCATGGAGGGGTTCCTAAAGCCGAATTAACCAAACCTAATGTTGCTGCTTTGAAAATAGGAATTGTAAATCTAGAAAAGCACATTGAAAATTTAAAGAAATATAGAGTTCCTGTGGTTGTAGCTATTAATATCTTTGCTAATGATACTAAGGAAGAATTAGAAACTATTCGTGCTTATTGTGCTAAGCACGGTGTTAACGTAGCGCTATCAGATGTCTTTGCCAAGGGCGGTGAAGGTGGTAAAGCTTTAGCAAAAGAGGTTGTGCGCTTGGTAGAAGCAGGTACTGCTAAATTCAAACCGCTTTATCCTGATAAAATGAGTTTGAAGAAAAAGATTGAAACCATTGCCAAAGAAATTTATGGAGCAGATGGTGTAGAATATGAAAAAGCGGCTGATACTGCTTTGGCAGATTTTGAGAAATTAGGCTATGGGAATCTTCCGGTGTGCATGGCTAAGACCCAGTACTCCTTATCTGATAATCCATTGCTTTTGGGGCGACCAAAAGGATTTAATATCACGGTAACTAATGCACGAATTTCGGCAGGAGCCGGCTTTATCGTGGTTTTGACCGGAGATATTATGACCATGCCAGGTCTTCCTAAACGCCCTGCGGCAGAAAAAATTGACGTGGATGATAATGGCGTAATTTCAGGACTGTTCTAATGGAAAAGGTTATAATGCTTGGGAAACCTGTTGCCGACGCAGTAAAAGAAAATGTCGCAAAAAAAATTGCCGCAGCCAAAATGCGTGGTGAGATTGTTGGTCTTGCTATTGTGCTGGTGGAAGGTGATGCTGCTTCTGCTGTGTATACTAAACGTTTAGTTAAGTTAGCTGAAAGTCTAGGAGCACAGGTGCATTTGGTAGCAATGCCGGCCGATGTAGAACAAGTAGAGGTACTAAAAGCTGTTAGCCAACTAAATGCAGATGCTGATATCAAGGGAATTTTACCTATGATGCCGCTGCCAAAGCACCTAGATGCACAAGAAATATGTGCCTTAATAGACCCAAATAAAGATATGGATTGTCTTAGCCCTCTAAACGCCGGTGAGTTTTATTTGGGTACTAACCCATGGGCACCATGTACTCCGCGAGCTTGTATGGCCGCGCTAAATTATTATAATATTGATTTAAAGGGTAAAAAGGCAGTTGTTTTGGGCCGTAGTAACGTAGTAGGCAAGCCTGTAGAGCTATTGCTCTTACAAAAACATGCTACGGTTACTATTTGTCATTCCCGTACTGTTAATTTACCGCTTATTTTGCGGGATGCTGACATTATTGTGGCGGCTATTGGTGTACCGAATTTTGTTAAACCGGACATGGTGAAAGAAGGTTCAGTTATTATAGATGTAGGTATTAATGCTACTGATGAAGGTATCGTTGGTGATGTGGAAGAAACTTCAAATGCTAAAGCGAGTGCTTTCACACCGGTTCCTGGCGGTATTGGCGTAATTTCTAATGCTATGGTTATGGAAACCTTGACCAAAAATTTATAGTATGAAGGGTTAAAATTATAAAGACTCTGCAATATATGTTAGTATATTGCAGAGTCTTTTGTTTGTAGTAAAAAGATTTTAGCCTAGAATTTTTTTCAAATCTTTCTCAGGAGTAGAAATAGGGGAAATATTGTAATTTTCTACTAAGAACTTCAAAATATTGGGTGAGAGAAAGGCTGGAAGAGTTGGACCAAGGTAAATGTTCTTTACCCCAAGGTGTAGAAGTGTTAGTAAAATACAAACTGCTTTTTGTTCATACCAAGAAAGTATAAAGGACAAAGGTAATTCATTTACAGTGCAATTGAACGCTTCAGACAAAGCCACGGCTACTTTAATTGCTCCATAGGCGTCATTGCATTGGCCCATATCCATAATGCGTGGAAGTCCGCCAATGGTCCCAAGATCAAGATCATTAAAACGATATTTACCGCAAGCAAGAGTCAAAATGATAGAATCAGGCGGTGTTAGTTTAACAAAGTCAGTATAGTAGTTGCGACCGGTTTTAGCACCATCACATCCACCAACTAGGAAGAAGTGCTTAATCGCACCGGTTTTTACAGCAGATACCACTTTGTCGGCAACACCAAGAATAGTACCATGCCCGAACCCTGTGGTAACGGTATTGCCTCCGTTAATTCCGGTAAACTCAGTATCTTCTGTATAGCCACCTAAGGCTAGCGCTTTGTCGATAACAGGTGTGAAATCTTTATTTTCTCCAATGTGGACAATTTCAGGATAGGATACTACTTCAGTTGTAAAAACACGGTCAGCGTAGCTTGGTCGAACCGGCATTAGGCAGTTGGTAGTAAATAAAATTGGTGCAGGAAGGTTATCAAATTCCTTCTGTTGGTTTTGCCAAGCTGTACCAAAATTACCTTTTAGGTGAGGATATTTCTTTAATTCAGGATAAGCATGGGCAGGGAGCATTTCTCCATGAGTGTAAATATTAATACCTTTATTGGCAGTTTGTTCCAATAAAAGTTTTAAATCATAAAGATCATGACCGGTTATAACGATAAAGGGCCCTTTTTCTACAGTTAAAGGTACAGTAGTGGGGACGGGGATTCCAAAGCTATCAGTGTTTGCTTTATCAAGTAGGGCCATGCAGGTAAGATTGATTTCTCCGGTTTTCAAAACTAAGGGGAGCAAGCTTTCTACAGTGGCATTGGAATTGCTAATTGCACTCATGCCCTCATAGAAGAAGTTGTTAACTTGTTCATCTTTATAACCTAATACCATAGCGTGATAAGCGTAGGCAGCAACGCCGCGCAGACCAAATAATATAAGAGACTTTAAAGAGCGGATATCTTCTTGGTCATTCCATAAATTTTGCATGTCATAATCGAGGCAAGTATTTGATAATTTTACTTTTTCTTTGGTTATTTCCTCAGTTAATTCATTAATAGTTTCGTTGTTAAAGTTAACATTGGTAATAGTTGTAAATAATCCAGATAACATGAGCTTGTCTGTAGTTGCAGTTGCAGAGGATGTTTTAACTGCGCAGGCTAAACCAATTAGGGCACCTGTTAATTTATCTTGTAAATTAGCGGTGTCAGATTTCTTGCCGCAGACACCGGCATTACCGGTGCATCCTGTACTCATTGCTGTTTGTTCACATTGAAAGCAAAACATTTTGTTCATAATAGACTCTCCTTTTATATAATTTGGGTTCAACGTTATAATAAAACGTTGCCCTAGGTGTACCGTTTTTAACTACTTGGACATAACTTATTCCAAGATATTGCCTTCTGTTGAAATTGTGATAACTTGCCAGGGAATAAATTTTCCGCTTTTTTGCAAGGCAGTTTTAGCCGCATTTTCTATGCCACCGCAGCAGGGAACTTCCATGCGAACTATTGTTAAACTCTTAATGTCATTATTAGAAAGTATTTCCGTTAGTTTATCACTGTAATCAACGGGATCTAGTTTAGGACAACCAATTAAAGTTATATGATTTTTAATAAAGCGTTGGTGAAAATTGTTATAGGCATAAGCAGAACAATCGGCGGCTATGAGTAAGTTAGCATTTTTAAAATAGGGGGCATTTACAGGCACTAATTGAATTTGCACCGGCCATTGTCTTAGTTGACTTTCTTCTGCTAGATTAGTTGAGAAGGTTGTTTTGGGGGCAAAGTTATGGTGCTCAAGGGTTTTTGATTGAGAGCCTGGACAACCGCAAGGAAGGGGTTCATGTTGTTTTTGCAGTTTATTCTTTTCGACAGCTAGTTTGTCGTAGGCCTCAGCCTCACGTTCTACAAAAGTAATTGCGCCTGTGGGACAGGTGGGCAGACAGTCACCTAATCCATCACAATAGTCATCGCGTAACAGTTCGGCTTTTCCTTCTATCATGGCGATGGCTCCTTCATGGCAGGCCGCAGCACAAGCCCCACAGCCGTTACATTTTTCTTTGTTAATTTCTATAATTTTCCTTTTCATAATAGTTTCCTCCTATGGATTAACTAGGTAAAATTCTTGACTTCTTGCTTGTATTGTACTATGCTCAAAGCAATAAGTATGTTGTAAAAACAACGAAAGAGGAAAAAAATGGAAAATTCTTTAAAAAGCATACAAAACACACCTCTTTTTAAAGGGATAAAAGCTGAGGCTATAAAAGAATTGCTAGATTATTTTGGTGTTGGCATCAAAGAATTCAAAAAAGGAGAATTCATTTATCATGTTGGCGAATGTGCTACAAATATGGGGTTGGTTCTCAACGGTTGTGTACATATTATAAAAGAGGATTTTTGGGGTAATCGGGATATTCTTGCTGAAGTTGGCGTTGGGGGCCTTTTTGCCGAAAATTATGCTTTCTTGGCTAACGTACCACTCGAGGTGAGTGCTATTACTATTGAACAAACAGAAATTTTATTTTTAGATGTGCGTAGGCTTATATCTGATGCGATAGGAAGCAGGGAAAGCAATTTAATATTGATTAAAAACCTTTTGGCAATTTTGGCACAGAAAAATTTAATGCTAACGCGAAAAATGGAATATCTTTCTCAGAGAACTACAAGAGAAAAATTACTATCATATTTATCAGCGGAATCGCAACGTCAAAAAAGCTCTCAATTTACTATTCCTTTTAACAGGCAGCAGCTGGCAGATTATTTATCTGTAGATCGTAGTGCACTTTCGGCATTACTTGGTAAATTACGTGATGATGGCATATTGGAATTTAGTAAGAATAAGTTCGTCTTTAAATAACAAAAACGGTAATGTACTTTTAGTGTACATTACCGTTTTTGTTTCCAATATTGATCAAGCCATTTAAAGCGTTCTGCAAAAATTTTCTTTGGTAATTTGTGATAATTCTCTAATGAATATTTAAAAAGCTTCATGTTTTCCTGGCCCATAACGACTCCCATATAAATTCTCGGTATAGAATAACGCGCTTCTTGATCTAAAAGACCTAAGTCAGAAACAGAAAAAGCTAAAACATAATCAGCTTTTTTTACAAGTTTTAGCAAATCTTTATCATAATAACCAACAGGGAAGGCAAAAGCTTTACAGGGTTTTCCCGTTAATTCCTCAATGTATTTTTTCGATTCGAAATATTCATTGGCTAATTGTAAAAGGGTGAGCTGGTGTGGCATAGAATGAGTGTTGGTATGAGAACCTATGGAAAACAAAGGATCAGTGCTTAAAGCTTTAACTTGTTCTTTGGTTACATAGTCATATTTTGCCTTATGTTCATCAGGGGGAAGTTCTGTGCCAAGCAAATCCCTGATAACGAAAAAAACTGCGTGCATATTTCGTTTACGAAGTTCAGGAGCGGCATATTCATAGATTCCTGAATACCCGTCGTCAAAAGTAATTAAGACACTTTTTTCCGGAAAGGATTTTTTGTTTAGTACACAATCAATATATGTATCAAGGCTTAAGGTTTGGTAGCCATTATTCATTAGCCAGTCTAGCTGTTTCTTAAAATCTTCAGTTGAAACATCAAAGTTGTTGGACACTTGTGGACGAATATCATGATACATCAAAACCGGCGCAAACGCAGTGCGCTTTAATGGAGATAATTCTTCGCAAAAAGCATAATTGGTAAAAACACAAGTGAAGATTATTAATAAAAAAATTTTCTCCATCCTTAATAACACAGATAACGCCCCCATGAAATATACAAGTTTGAAATTATATGCTATATTTTATATTATAACATTTACAGACAAGTAGAGGATACTTTACGGGGGTGCTTAGTTAGATTCTCTAAAGGCTATATGTCTAGTGGCTCCGGCCCATTTATTTATTCTGAAGGAGCCTTTTAATGCTGCTGTCATAAACTTTTTTGTTAGTGCCATAGTTTCTTCCATACTCATGCCCTTTGCCAAACATGCTGTAATGGCGGCAGAGAATGTACACCCAGCACCATTGTTGAAGGCTCCGGGAATTTTTGGAGCGGTGCTAATGGTAAATTCTTTGCCATCGTAAAGTACATCTATAGCGTTTTCACCTGGTAAGCGTTCACCGGCTTTGATTACTACGAATTTTGCACCCATTTCAATAATACGTCCGGCTGCTTCTTTCATTTCATCCAAATTGCCTACAGAGGGCATATCGGTCAAATACGCGGCTTCTAATAGATTGGGGGTAATAACATCTGCACGGCTGACCAATAGCTTCTTGGTTGCTGCTGCTGCTTCTGGAACCATAATGGCATCAACACCTTTGCAAACCATAACAGGGTCTATTACAACATTTTTTAAATGATTTTTATCAATTGTTTTAGCTACAAGTTCTACCAAATCAGCACTGCCCAACATGCCTGTTTTCATAGCGTCAACACCAATTCCGTCTACGATAGTGCTTAATTGTTTTTCAATAACGTCTAGGGAAATAGGGAAAATATCATGTGACCAATTATTTTGAGGATTTTGTGCTACAATAACGGTCAGGGCTACCATACCATATACTCCCAATTCTTGCATTGTTTTTAAATCAGCTTCCATTCCAGCACCGCCGCTAGTATCAGAGCCGGCTATAGTCATTGCCTTATACATTGTATTATTCATCATATAACCTCATTTCTTATTATTACTGTCTCTAATTGTAGCAGTAAAAAAACAGCAATAAAAGGGACAGTTTATGGCGGTTTTAAAAAAAACTAACCTCTTTTTAAGGGAAATAAATTTGTTGTAAAATATTTCCCCAAAACAAATCAGTAGCGAGGAAAATATAGTTAAAATTTAATAATTATAGAATTTGGGGTGCAAATAATATG
>JAAYAE010000057.1 GCA_012719555.1 Acholeplasmataceae bacterium
ACCCGGTTTTTGGAACACACCTTCCTTCAGTGCTGCACAAAGGTATTAACGGAGGGCTTATAAACCTTGAAAAACTAGTTGAAGTCATGTGCAAAAACCCGGCCAAAATCCTGGGAGTATACCCGAGAAAAGGCACAATAATTCCGGGAGGTGATGCGGATCTAGTGATTGTGGAACTAGATAAAAAGAAGACAGTAAGTCCCAAACTATTAGGTTCCCGGTCGGATTTCTCGCTCTTTGACGGTCAGGAACTGAGGGGCTGGCCAATAATGACCATAAAGGGCGGAAAAGTAATACCAATATAAAGGAGGATAGGGAAAAATGAAGGGCATAGGCGATAATAAACTAGAATTTTACGGAGGCAGCGTAATTTCTGCCACTCCTTTTATAATTTTTGTACTGGGAGTTATTGTATTAAGTTTGAAGGGCATTTTTTCGATGGATGCATTGATTGCCGCGGCGGTTATAGGACTTGTTGTAGGAATGCTCTTTGCGAAAAACTGGATAAATTATTGGGATGAAGCGGCTAGAGGAATTCGCGAATCACCTATATATCTGACAATTTTGATATTCTTTTTAGCGGGATTTTTTGGCCAAATAATGGCATCCAGCGGTTTGGCCGAAGGGTTCGTATGGCTTGGTAAAGCAATAAATTTGCGAGGATCTGCTTTCACAGCATTTACCTTTGCTTCCTGCGGCATACTAGGCATTGCTACAGGTACTTCCGTTGGGACTATTGTCACTATGACACCGGTGCTATTTCCCGCGGGAATTATATTGGGAGCAAACCCTATATATCTTACCGGCGCTATACTAAGTGGCGCAGCGGTAGGAGACCACTTTGCACCGGTTTCAGATACCACTATTATTTCTTCAATGACACAGCCCTATACTCAAAAATCCGGGGTTGCCGAAATTGGCGGAGTAGTGAGAGCTAGGATTAAGTATACGGTAATAGCGGCAGCTGCAGCGCTTGTCTTGTATTTAGTTTTAGGCGGAGGCGGCACCGGTTTGAGCGGTGCAGAGGCCCAGGCTTTACTGGAACAGCATTCCAACCCCCCGGCTTTACTTATGCTTATACCGGTTATTATAGTAATCTATTTAGCCATTACGGACAAAGTGATATTTGTAGCACTTACCGGGGGCATAATCAGCTCTACTGTAATAGGACTGGTTAGCGTTGCTGACATTTAGCGATTTTCTTTACGTAGTAGATGGAAATCCTATGGGAATTATTACTGAAGGCATTAGCGGTATGTATGGAGTGATTTTGATTGTAGCGGCGGTAGTATCCCTTTTAGAAGTGATGAAAGCCAGCGGTGCAATAAGTTCGCTAATAGCTTGGTCTAGAAAACACTTTGCAAAATCTCCTACAGGCAGTGAATTAGTCATGCTTTTTAACACAACACTGTGGAACTTCTTAACAGCAGGCGTTACTACAAACGCAGTAGCCGTTTGCGGACCTATAAACAGTGAACTTGGTCAAATTTACGAGATACATCCTTACCGCCGTGCTAATATTACAGATGCCATAGCTAACAGCTTCAGTTATTTCATGCCCTGGAGTGCATATATACTTATTTTTATCGGTGTGGCTCAAGGGCTCTTGACAAACTATCCTTTTATAACAATACCCCAGCCTATTCAATTGTTTTTCGCCATTTTTTATCCAATGGCAATTTGGGTAGTGATGTTTGTGTCTGTGATAACCGGTTACGGCCGCGAATTTGAGGGTGAAGGAGGCAAGGTGGTTTACAAAAAGCCCGGTCTCAGGTGAAGAAGAGAAGAGGTGTGGAAATGGGCAGGATTACGTATTTGGATAACGCCTGTATGGCCCTTGTAGATAAGAGAGTCATGGGAAGAGTCCGAGAAGTTTTAACTGAGCTTGAGGACATTTCCTATTCATCCCCACAATTGGTAATAGACCTATACAGCTACTACGAAAAAGCGAGAAATGAAGCTGCAAAGTTAATAGGTGCCGGCACTGAAGAGGTAGCTTTGGTTGAAAGCACTACCCACGGTTTGGGTTTAGTGGCTTCCAGTTTGCCCCTTAAAAGAGAAGATAATATTCTCATATGCGATCTAGAATTTTTACCTACCACATTGTCCTGGTATAAAAAACAAAGGGATGTGGGTTTTGAAGTAAGACAGGTCACAACCATCGGTGGCAAAGTAAACATATATGACT
>JAAYAE010000004.1 GCA_012719555.1 Acholeplasmataceae bacterium
CTTTTAAAATACTGACTTGCTTTTTTGATTTTTTGTATTCGTTTACTCGAATCAATTGACTCGGTCAAGCCGTCGTTAAGCGACTCGACCCGCACATTCGTTTATTGTTAATATTCAGTTTTCAAGGTTCTTACGTTGTCTCAGTGACAACTTCTTAATGATACCACATTAGTGTAACTTTTTCAACACTTTTTTGAAAAAAATTAATATTTTTTTCTTTGCTGTGTACCTTGTCCTTTTGAGAACTTTTATATAATACCATAGCGCCAAGCTCTTGGCAAGGACTTTTTTCGTTATTCAGAAAGGACTTTTATCTGTAAATAGTGATTTTAGTATTAAAGCTCCGGTTTTCTAGCTTTTTTACAAATATTCAAAATTATATTAATTATTTTTTTCGTGTACCCATAGCAAAACTAGGTAATGCAAAATAAAAACTCCGCAGCGATATAATCGTTGCGGAGTCTATGTTTCTGCTACTTTTGACGCATATGCGGAAAAAGCAAAACATCACGAATAGAATCACTATCAGTTAAAAACATAACCAATCTGTCGATTCCTATTCCTAGTCCACCTGTTGGCGGCAAGCCATACTCTAAAGCGGTAACAAAGTCCTCATCCATCATATTGGCTTCTTCATCACCATTATTTCGCTCTTCTACTTGTTTCAGGAAGCGTTCCTTTTGATCAATAGGATCATTAAGCTCAGTAAAACCATTACAAAGTTCGCGGCCGAAAACATATCCTTCAAAGCGGTCAGTAATCTCAGGATTAGCTTCACTACTCTTAGCTAAAGGAGATATCTCCTTAGGATGTCCGGTAATAAATGTAGGCTGAATAAGCTTATCCTCTACATGCTCATCAAAGCATGCATTAATAATCTTGCCCACGCCAAAAGTTTGTTCATAAGGAACGTTAATGCTATCTGCCATCTTGCGTGCTTCGGCCAAATCAGTAACATTTGTAAAATCTACACCGGTATATTTAGCAACAGCTTCTATCATTGTTAACCGTGGCCAAGACGGAGTTAAATCAATCTCAGTCCCATCATAAGTAATTTTCATTGTTCCCAAAACTTTTTGTGCTGTTTGTGAAACTATTGTTTCCGTAAGTGCCATTAAGTCATTGAAATCGGCATAGGCCTGATAAATCTCCACCATAGTAAACTCAGGGTTATGTTTAATATCAATTCCCTCGTTGCGGAATACACGTCCCAATTCATAAACGCGCTCCAGTCCACCGACAATTAAGCGTTTCAAGTAAAGCTCAGGGGCAATACGCAAATAAAGTTCCATGTCTAAAGCATTATGGTAAGTAACAAACGGACGCGCTGCCGCACCACCTGCTATACCATGCATGATAGGGGTCTCTACTTCCAGAAAATCCTGACTATCCAAAATCTCGCGTACGCTTTTTATAATCTGGCTGCGACGCATGAATGTTTGCCGTACTTCCGGATTTACAATCAGGTCAATGTAGCGTTGACGATAACGCATCTCCACATCTTTTAAACCATGCCATTTTTCCGGTAAAGGACGCAAAGACTTAGACAAAACATCTAAACCAGTAGCACGAATAGATATCTCTCCCATATGCGTACGGAATGCCGTGCCTGTAACGCCAACAATGTCACCAATATCCATCATTTTAATTAGCGCATAATTTTCTTCACCTAAAACGTCTTTACGAACGTAAATTTGAATTTTCCCGGTTTTATCCATCAAGTCAAGAAAGGCAGTTTTTCCATGTCCTCTTATAGCCATGACACGTCCAGCAAGTTTAACTTCAACTTCACCAGCTTCTAGAGCTTCTAGCTGCTCATCCACGTCTTTTGCGTGATGTGTCCACACAAACTTATGCCCAAAAGGCTTAAACCCTGCCTCGACCATTTTATGCATCTTATCTATACGAACTTGTCGCTGTTCGTTAATTTCTATTTCCGTAAGGGGTTCTTTTTCCTCTGCTTGAGGCTTTTGTGTTTCTTCAGACATTAATTTCACTCCTTGGCTTTTCTTTTTCTAGTGGAAACAGGTTTGTTTATTTCTAATATTTTGTAACTGAGCTCACCAATAGGAGTTGAAACTTGTACCTTCTTGCCAACTTTCTCACCTAAGATAGCCCTGCCTACAGGGGATTCATTAGAAATTCGAGCCTCAAATGGATCTGCTTCTGTCGTACCAACGACCGTATACTCCATTTTTTCCTTTGTTTCCATGTCTTCTACGGTAACCTTGCACCCCAAAGAAACAACGTCTTTGCTGATAGACGAGCTCTTAATAACTTGCGCATTACGAATCATTTTTTCTAATTCAATAACACGTCCTTCAACAAAAGCTTGTTCATTTTTGGCGTCATCATATTCAGAGTTTTCGCTGATATCACCATAAGATATAGCCACTTTCAACCGCTCTGCAACCTCGTGACGTTTGACAGCGCGAAGGTTCTCTAACTCATCTTCTAATTTTTTTAACCCTTCAACGGTTAAGATTGTTTCCTGTTCGCTCATTATATTAACTCCTTTACAAAAAAATCGTCTATATTCTCTAAATTATAGTTTTTTGTTAGTGCCTTGTCAACCTAAGCTTGACCCATGATAAGTTTTTGTGCCCACACGCGTCTAACATTGGCTATCTCTTCTTCTGTTACCGGCCTTTCAAAATTTCTAAACCCAGCTAAAGTAAAGTTATGTTTGTCCGCCAATGCAGAAATCGTTTCGATTTGTTCAATGGTAATATTTCTACCTAAAGTAAAATTCTCGTAGCGTCCCTCCAAGGCTAATAGCATTGTCTCTGCCATACAAGCGTAGGAAGTTCTAGGTGGAAATCCGAAATTAAACCCAAAGTTTACGTTGCCCGGAACACGGATAACGCCGCCTTCAATAACAAGCACATCCTTGCGACTGGCGCTAACGGCCTTGGAAACATTCCTAGGCCTTGCTACATCGCAAACCACTGCACCTGATTTTAAATCTCCCGGTTCAATCAAGCAATCAACCGCGCTTGTTACAGTGAGAACCACATCAGCATTTTTTAAACTGGATTTAATATCAGAAGAAACTTCTACACCTTCCCTTACATAAGTTACAAGTTCCTGTGCCAATTCCTCCAATGGTGCCTTATGCCGAGCCACCAAAGTCATATGCCTAACTTTCCCCGATAATATTTTAGCGCAAGCAGCACCAATAGAACCTGTCGCTCCAACAATTGTAACATCGGCGTCTGCAAGATTGCGTCCCAGACATTTCATTGCTTCTTCTGTTCCCTGCAATGCTGTGGCAACCGTATAGCTATTGCCGCTAGTCACTGCAATATCCAACTTTTTAGCAATGCTAATTCCTGCATCTCCCACAATAGAGGTGAAAGCCCCTAATCCAACTATTTTTGCTCCTAGCTCTTGGCATAATTTACCTTCCTCAATTATTTTATCAGTAACATATTCTTCAGGCAATGTAATCATTTGTTTGGCTGTTAAAGGACAAGCTATAAACCAACCTTCTGCTTCTGCATAAGGTGACGTTACACCTGTAATATGTGAAACCTTAATGGGACCAACATGTTTCATAGCACCTTCAATAAAACTATCAGGCACATAACGTAAAATCGGAAACTTTCTAGCAAAATCATCAACCACTAGTGGGTGTAAAATAAAAGCAAACTTTTCCATCAGACAGACTCCTTTGTCTATAAATACTCAATTCCAGGTCTAATATCATATTGTTGCAACAATCTTTTATATGTAGCGCCCTCCAAAGGTGCATTGCTTCCATTTAAAGCTACTAAAATTGCTTCAAGCACATTTGTTCCAAAACTGCGGCCTTGAAAATTCGGTGTAACTGTAATCAAACACCTAATACCGGCAGCTTTTAAAAGCTTTCTATCTTCTAGGGTAACCGTATTTGTTATTATTACTTTACCCGGCAACTTATCCGGCATAAAACGCCTAATAAAGTGAAAGTCTCCCGCAATAATATCATTCTGAAAGAAATACTCAGGATGACATACTACTCTTTTTATTTGTCCATCACCGGTTGGATAAAACCAATCTATAGGCAGTTTAGTGATAATAGGAACAACTAACCCAGCCAAAAAGCTCAACCTATGCAATGATTTAATGGGATAATTAATGCCCAGTCCATAGATTAAATCACCAAAAGTAACTTTGGCTCCTGCTTTAACAAGTGCTTGTCCAAGAGCCATGCGATCTACACCGCACATATGTAAAACCTGCTTATCTGCAAAATCAACAATTCCTTTTGTGGCTAATTGCTCTATTAAGTAGGGTTCCAGTGAGCGTTTTAGTCCACTCCCATCCAAAACCGGTGTTTTTTTGACGCTGGCAATTAGTCTTGCACTATCCCCAAATACATAAGGTTTCTCCCCAGCAAAAATGTAAAGATCTGTTCCGCCTAAACCAAAAGCATCAACTTCACCATCATACTTAGAAAAAAGAGCCTTGGCTTTTTCCTTATTGCCATCTGTGCCGATCCGTTCTACATGTACCAATTGTCCACCAATTTCAACATTCATAGAAGCATTCCTGCTGCTGGAGCCCAAACTAATACTCAATACCTGTTTCATATTAGCCTAGCCCCTTTATACTCTGCATGACATCAGCTATAAGTTGTGGATCCAAATACTTATCTTCTTCAATAGGTGACTCACCGATTGAAATACCAACTACCTGTTTGTCCAACAAGGCTTCAGCACTACGAATTCTCATATCAGAAGCAGCCACTATAACCACATCGTTTTCGCGCAATTTTGCGACTATTGCCATTACATCATTGAGGAGCTGCGCCCCTGTCCTGCTTCTCACAAATTCCCATCGCTCTGTCTCGCTGAAGAGAACGGAAAAATCTATGCCTTCCTTGTTTGCTAACTGCAAAATTTCTTCTGCATTACTAATGGGAAACGCAACTATTGCTACCTTGCCACCCTTACGAATTTCTCCCAAACTTTCCAAACGCGAAACAAAAGCCCTATCGGTCGCATAAACTTTCGCAACCTCTGTTTGCGAGAAGCCCTGCACCCGCATGTCCAGCATAGAATCTATCTTTTGCTCTATTTTATTTCTATTTATAAGTTTTTCGCCAATGCGTATAAGCTTCATACGAGCAACGCTCCTTAAAAAATATGGTGTGCACATTATGTGCACACCATATTCTACCACAAGCTTATTGCTTTCTCAATATAGTTTCTGTAAATTATTGAACATTTTTCTGTGTTTATTGTGAAAATAACTTTCTTTAATGTTCTTCGGCTATCAGTTGTTGCTTATACTCCGCCAAAAGGACTGCAAAATCTTTATAAGTCTCCATTTTATTAAATTTGACTCTAAAAGCAGCTGCCTTGGGCAAACCTTTAAGATACATATTCACATGGCGACGCATTTCCTTTAGCGCTATTATTTCACCCTTAAATTCTATTAAATCCTGCAAATGCCTCTGAATCATGGCAAAACGAGTTGGAATATCTACTCCCAACGGCAAATCCTTGCCCAATATTGCAGCCCTTAACTCAGCAAAAATCCAAGGATTGCAGTCAGCCCCTCTGCCGATCATAATACCGTCACATTTTGTTTCTTGCAGCATTCTCAGTCCATCCCCGGCGTTTCTAATATCGCCATTACCGAATACCGGTATTTTAACAGCTTGCTTTACTTGTTTAATAATATCCCAATCAGCGTTTCCACTGTAAAATTGCTCTCTTGTGCGGCCATGTACAGCTACTGCAGACACACCTGCTTTTTCAGCCAAAACTGCAATTTCAGGAGCATTCAAATGCTGTTCATCCCAACCTGCACGAAATTTAACTGTTATCGGAATATGCACGGCGTCTACCATAGCAGCTAAAATTTCATAAGCTAGCTGCGGTGTTTTCATAAGGGCAGAACCTTCACCATTGGCTACTATTTTTTGCACAGGACATCCCATGTTAAAATCTACCATGTCAGCACCTGAATCCTCAACTATTTTTGCCGCTTGTGCCAAATCAGCCGGACTGCTGCCAAAAAGTTGAATAGCCGTCGGTCGTTCACTATCGGCAATACGCAGCATAGTAAAGGTTTTTATATTTTTATATAATAACCCTTTTGCGCTGACCATTTCTGAAATAGTGAGCCCACATCCCTGTTCACGGCAAATAATGCGATAGGGCAAATCTGTAATTCCCGCCATAGGAGCCAAAGCCAAAGGGATATCTAGTTTAATATTGCCTATTTGCATACATCGTTTCTCC
>JAAYAE010000058.1 GCA_012719555.1 Acholeplasmataceae bacterium
ATAAAAACAAAAAACACTACTATACTTAAAATATAATATGCAGAGTTTTAAAATACAGTACCATATGATAATGATTTGTTTAAAAAGGTTGAAAATTTGTAAGAATTGTAATATAATGCTACCCATGACAATGAGGACTGTTTTTTTATGTCTAATATTGCCATATTTTGATAAGGGGGAAAGATAAATGAAAAAAGGGTTTTTAAAATTAGCGACAGCAGGTATTATTGCTGCGCTGATGGCACTTAGTGTGACTGGTTGTGGGGGTAAATCCGAAAAAAACATAAAGATTGGACTTCTCAACGAAATGACCGGTGGTAACGCTACTATCGGTACAGCAGCTGCTAATGGCGCTAAAATGGCTATTAAGGAAATCAATGCTAAAGGCGGGGTATTAGGGAAGCAATTGAAAGCGGTGTCAGCTGATAACAAATCAGAACCGGCGGAGGCTGCTAATGCTATGACTAAACTGTTAATGCAGGATAATGTTGTAGCAGTTACAGGTACATTTTCCAGCTCTAACGCTATTGCTGCAGCAAGTGTAGCAGAATCAGCAAAAAAACCATATTTAATTGCCGGTGCTACTAATCCCAAAGTTACAGTTGATCCTAAGACCCAAAAAGTGAAGAAATACATTTACAGAGTATGTTTTATTGACCCGTTCCAAGGAACTGTGGCGGCAAATTTTGCCAGTAACAATTTAAAGGCAACAAAAGCTGCTATGCTTATTGATAACAGCAGTGATTACTCTAAGGGCTTAGGTGAGTTTTTTCAAACAGCTTTTGTTAAGGCAGGGGGAACTGTTGTAGCAAATGAAGCTTATTTGCAAAAGGACACTGACTTTAAAGCAACCTTGACTAAAATAAAAGCTCAAGGTGCAGATGTTTTATTTGTTCCGGGTTACTATGAAGAAGTTGGTAAGATTGTCAAACAAGCTCGCGAAATGGGACTTACCATGCCAATAGTTGGTGCTGATGGCTGGGATTCGCCTAAACTAGCCGAAATAGCCGGTGAAAAAGCACTTAATAACACTTTCTTTACTAATCATTATTCTGTGGATGATCCTTCTGAAGCAGGCAAAGCCTTTGTTGCTAACTATACTAAAGAGTTTGGTCAAAAACCGGAAGCATTAGCAGTCCTTGGTTATGATGCGGTATATGTTTTAGTGGATGCTATTAAACGTGCTAATAGTACGGATGCTGATAAAATAATTGCAGCTTTATCAGATACTAAAAATTTTAAGGCCGTTAGCGGTATAACTACTATTAATGCAAGCCACGATGCTGATAAGAGTGCTGTAATAATTGAAATGAAAGATGGTAAACAAATACTTAACACTTCTATAAAACCTTGATGTTGTTATTGTTTTTATAGGAAAAAATGTAAAAATGTTTAGGAAAACTACCGTGCAATAATAGGCACGGTAGTTTATTTTTTGGGCCGGTGTGGTATAATGTCTTTTATGAATGGAGATGGAACAATGACAGAAAATCAAGATACGGTGGTAAAATGTGAGGATAAAAAGTCTCATAAAAAGATTATACTTATTGTCGGCGCAATTGTTATACTAGCAGCGATGGCTGCTTTTTATTTGCTCTATTGGGTGAAGACGCCACAGTATTCTTTGAATATTATCAAAGAATCTGTTGCAAAACATGACCTTATGACTTTTGAGCGACATGTAAATTTACAAAATATTGGTACACAAGCTATTGATGATATGATTGCTACTACAATATCACCTGAAGACAGGAAGAATCCGTTAATTCTAGGCATGATTAATATGGTTAAAGCTGCAGCGGTTCCAACCTTTATAACACAGGCGCAAAAATATGTTGAAACAGGAAATTTTGCTAAACTAAACGAGCAAAATGACGGCCAGGTCATAGTAGCGTCTGTAGCTGAACGTACCGGGCTTATGACAATGGAGTTTAAAGGGATTGAAAAGACAAGCAGAAACAAGGATGAAGCTTTAGTTACCATAAAAATATGGGATCAACAGCTTGAGAAAAATTTTGAACTCCAACTAAAAATGAAACAATTAGATGATGGTACATGGTGCTTAGATTCTATTTCCAATCTTAAAACGTTTATGGCAGACAGAGATAGAACAGTAGAAAAACGTTTGGCTGAATTGAATAAACCTATTCAAGCGAAGATTAAAGAAAAAGTTCAACTTATTACGGATGGACCATCCCCTCTCTCGGTGGAACGTGTAACCCAAAATAGTGAACTTTTGCCATCTTACATAATTAAAGTTTGGCTGCCCTTTAAAGTATTAGCACCTAATATTAAAAGTGTTAGGGGTACTTTTTTGATTTATGATAGTGATAAGAGAGTTATTTTTTCTCGTGACTTTGATAGCGGAAATGCTGATTTATCTAAGAGTAAGGATGGTTTATGGCATTTCAATAATTCTTGGCCCTTAAATTCTTATGACGTAAATGATAAAGAAATTACTACTTGTGATTTGTCGCAAACCACAAACGAAGTAATTTTTACAGGAGTAAGTTTTACTGATGGTACAGAAGATATTAAGTGTTACAATATACTACCGGCAAAATAAGAGGTGTGCTTACATGAAAATCAGTGAT
>JAAYAE010000059.1 GCA_012719555.1 Acholeplasmataceae bacterium
ATTTTAATGTTAATATATATAAGCGAATGTTATAAATCGGGTATTTACGAAAGTTGTATATTTATTGCGTAAACAACACGTTAGGCACAAGGCTACGAAACCAGAAACGACAGCGACAAAATGGAGAAATTTTTGTTTCCCGACACACGAAGAAAGAGAAAGGATTGCCGACCCACAAAGCATAAGTTTGGCAGCCCTTCCCTGCAAGCTTCGCTTCGCTGCCAAACACATGCTTTTTTTGCCACCGCGCGCAGATTGAGCGGAATTTGTACCAATTATTGAACCGAAAATTGTTAATTTGCGAGATTATTAAATAAGGATTTTAGAATATGCAGAACTTACAAAACGAACTGATAAATATACTCCAACACGAAGATGCTTTGGTAGTTGACGGACAACTAAACAAAAACAAGATTGTTGAAATGGCATTACAGGTTGACCCACAACTTATTAAGCATTTAATAAAGCACGACACATTTAAAACTCATTTTTTTACTGATGTAGAAGGCGTTTTGGTATTCGACAAAATTAAATTTCAGCGTTTTGTAAATAATAAGTCTTTTTTGCCCGACAGTTACACCGCTTTTAAAAACAAGATTGGTTTAACCATTAACGATGGAACAACCGACAATTACATTAGCACTAAAAACGATGTAGTGTTGGCATGGCCACATAAAGACTGTGTTTTGGAAGGCGGACAAACCAAAGAAGACCAAAAGCGAAACGAAATATTTTGGAACGAAACCCTTGCCCCCGATGAAATTGACCGACTGCTTGACCCTAAAGTATTTACCAACTGGAAAAAGTACGACCAACAGGGCGAACACGAAGTAACAGAAATTAGCGATAATGATAACCTGTTAATTAAAGGAAATAACTTATTGGCTCTTGCTTCTTTGAAAAAACGTTTTAAAAACAGAGTTAAACTGATTTACATTGACCCTCCATATAATACAGGTAGTGATAGTTTTCAGTATAATGATAGTTTCAAACATAGTTCTTGGTTAACTTTTATGAAAAATAGGTTATCATTTGCAAAAGAACTACTAAAACCTAATGGAGTTATTGCAATACATTGTGATGACAATGAGCAATCATATCTAAAGAATTTAGCAGATGAAGTTTTTTTACCTCATAACTTTGAAAGTACAATTGTTGTTAAATCTTCTACACCAAGCGGAAGAAAAACAACACATAGGGATAAAAAAATTCTAAAGCAAAAAGACTACATTCATATTTACTCAAAAGGGGGAATTGAAAAAATCAATCCCCAATATGCCAAAAGAATAAAATGGGATACTCATTTTTCAAGAATATTAAATGTTGAAACACTTGAAGTTTATAATTTAGTTGAAGTATTAATAAAAGAGGGGCTGTTACCTGAAAAATCTACTATTAATGACATTGATATTGACAATAAGAGAATTAAGGAGTTTTATTTAGCAAATAAATCAACCATTTTTCAAACACAACCATCAATATCTGACGAGGGAAAACAATTATCTCTTGATAATCCTGATAAAGTTATTAAGTATTCAAAGAATCCTGATGAATTTGCTTTAAATGGAAGACGGTTAGTTTTTCTTGAAGATTCTATAAGTAAACTAGATACAGGTGAGGAAGATTTATCTACTTTATTGTGTGATTTTTGGAATGATATTGATTTTCAAAATACTCAGAATGAAGGTGGTATTTCATTTCCAGCTGGGAAAAAACCAGAAGCATTGTTGAGACGATTTTTATTTCTGTTTACCGATGAAAATGATTTAGTAATGGATTTTTTTAATGGTTCTGGCTCCACTACAGCTGTATGCCTTAAACTTAATAGAAAATTTATTGGAGTTGAACAATTGGATTATGGTGATAATGATTCAACAAAACGCCTAATAAATGTTATTAATGGTGAGCAAAGTGGCATTTCAAAATCTATAAACTGGAAAGGTGGAGGTTCATTTATCTATTGTGAGTTAGCTAAATACAACCAAACCTATGCCGACCAAATTTTAGAAGCAGACAGCAAAGAAAAGCTAATTGCAGTTTGGCAGAAAATGAAAGAAAAAGCCTTTTTGAGTTACCAGTTCGATAAGCAAAGTTTTGATGAACGCATTGAAGCCTTTAAAACGCTTTCACTTGACGACCAAAAGAAATTTTTACTTGAGGTGCTAGATAAAAACCAGTTGTACGTAAATTTCTCTGAAATGGCAGATGAAACTTTTGAAATTTCAGAAGCAGATAAAAGACTCAATAAGATTTTTTATAATATTTTGTAAGCATGAATGATGTAAGAGGTTCAATATGGCGAAAGTGGGACTTTCATATTCACACTCCATTTTCTGTTTTAAATAATGGTTTCGGTGACGATTTTGATAACTATGTGAAAATATTATTTAAAACAGCCATTGAAAAGAACATCGCTGCTATAGGGCTTACAGACTATTTTACTATTGATGGTTACAAAA
>JAAYAE010000060.1 GCA_012719555.1 Acholeplasmataceae bacterium
CATCCCCACCGTGTACATATTTATACATTTTATCATTCCTTTAGAACTTAAGATATATAACCCTACAAAGTGCGAAAACAATAATAGCAACAAAAGAAGTATAATATAAAATTTTGTTAGTAATAATAATATCTCTAGGTATTATTGCCCGAAGATTGTCACCAATCGTCTGCTTAGGAACAAACTCGTTAAAGTAAAAATGGCCTCCTCCTAATTGCACACCCAATGCACCTGCAACCACAGACTCAGTCTGAGCAGAATTAGGACTCAAGTGATTATAACGGTCACGTTTAAATATGCGCCACGCAAAAGCATAATCCAAATTCAGCAAGTAAGTAGCCACTATCATAAAACCAGCCGCTAGACGCGAAGGTATAAAATTAGCTGCATCATCAAGTTTGGCAGCACAACGACCTATATATAAATATTTTTCGTTTTTGTACCCGATCATAGAATCCATGGTGTTTATTCCTTTATATAGAAAAGCTAATGGTGCTCCGCCAATAAACATATATAACATAGGAGCTATGGTACCGTCAGCCGTATTTTCCGCAATAGTCTCTACAGTGGCCTTTGTTACCTCTTCCTCAGTTAATTTTTCGGTATCTCTACCCACAATCCAAGAAAGTCTTTTTCTAGCCATGGGCAAATCCCCGGCTATCAGAGGCTTGTAAACTTCCATGCTTTCGTCCTTGAGGCACCTAGTTGCAAAAATTTGATAAAACATCAACACTTGCAAAGTAAAAGCTAGCCAAGGATTAATCTTCTGAGCAAAGTATAAAATAATATATGGTATACCAAAAGTCAAAATCACAACAATAAGCACCAAAACAAAACCACTAAATAACATTAAGCTATTGTCACCTTCAAAAAACTGTCGGCTTTTTTTTTCTAAAAACCCTATCAAATTGCCTATTAATATTATGGGATGAGGCAAACTATGGGGATCGCCAAAAATAAAATCCAATGCAAACCCACAAATAATAGCTAACAGTGTCAGCATTTCTTATCTCCTTGCTCTGCGGCTTTTTTATATTTTGCGCAAGCATTAATAAAGTTTTTGGCAAATTCTATATTTCCCCATAAATGCATATGAGGGTAACCGGCATACATTGTATCTGTAACATGTGAGGAAAACCATTGCCCACGACCGGATGCTTTACAGGCTAAAAACCCGGTTCCATTAGAAGTACTATCAGAATAATGAAATTCATGGGCATTTATCTTTCCTCCCGCAGGCGTTAAAACATTATCCCTTTGTGCTTCTAAAGTAATATAGCCAAAACGTTTTAAACTTTCAGTCATAAAAGTTTCTCCCGTTATGGCACCTACCCACTTATAGTGTTTTTCATTTTCTTTGTAACTATCCAGAAGATACATAAATCCACCACATTCAGCAAAACAAGGCATGTTAGCTTCCAATGCAGTTTTAATATCCTGCATTATTGCTTTATTATCCGCTAGTTCTTGAGCATAAACTTCAGGATACCCACCACCTAAAATAAGGCCATCACATTGTGGCAGTTTATTATCACGTAAAGGACTAAAAGGCAGTAATTCCGCACCCAATTCTTGCAATAAATCCAAAGCATCTTGATAATAAAAACAAAATGCTTTGTCACTTGCTATGGCTATTTTAACTTTTGCAATATTACTGATTTCTTGCGTTGTATACTCCAAAGCCGGTGCTTCCTTAGCCAAAGCAGAAATAGCGGCCAAATCTATACTTTTAGCAGCCTGCTCTGCTAATTTATCTACTATATCTTGCAAATCACTTATTTCTTCTGCGGTGATTAAGCCCAAATGCCTGCTTTCAAAACCACAATCTTTCATGGGCGGCATATAACCTAATAATTTAATGCCGGTTTCTTTTTCAATAACCTCTTTGTAATACACATAGCTCATTGGATTTATATTATTTAAAATAACTCCTTGAATATTACTATCGGCCCTAAATTCCTTAAAGCCTTTAATTAGAGCGGCTGCCGATAGTGAAGCCCCTTTGCCATTTACAACTAAGATAACGGGCGTCCCGGTAACAATTGCCAGTTCATATGCACTACACTCAGTGGTTTTTCCCATACCATCATAAAATCCCATAGCGCCTTCTAAAACAGCAATATCTGCCTTGCTGCTGTTCTTTAGCAAAAGGTATTTAATTGTCTCTTTCTCCAACATGAACAAATCTAAATTACGCGAATGAGCCCCTATAACCTTACTGTGAAACATGGGATCAATATAATCCGGACCTGACTTAAAGGCGGCAGGAGTAGATTTTATATTAATTAATGCTTTGAGTATTGCACAAGTAATGGTAGTCTTACCGCTGCCACTATTTGAACCCGCAATCATAATACGCGGAATATTCCCTACCATGGTCATCCCTCTTTTTTAACTGCCGTAATAATATAAATAGGATTTTGTGCCATCATTAAATTATACGAGCCTAATTTTTTAG
>JAAYAE010000061.1 GCA_012719555.1 Acholeplasmataceae bacterium
ATCCTGATGGATTGGAATGGGCAATTGCTAGGACTACCGGAACTAGTGAATTAGAAGCGCAAGGAGAGATATTTTCAGTGTCGTCGGCTCTGCAGGAATCTTTAGCGATTTTTCCGGATTATGAGTTAATTAATGCAAATGGGAAAAGTATTTTTCAAAATATATCAATACCTGGCATCGTCGGCTCAATATTTGCTTGTACCTTAGTCGGCGCAGCAGGAATCTTGCTTGCTAAAATAAAGAAGGGAAAGCGAGCCGCAACTAACGAATAACTTGGCTGGGGGGAGGGTAAAATGACTGATATACGCAGTAAAATAGAGCAAATATATTCTTTAGAACAGCTTTCTGCTCAAAACAGCTGTGTCCACGGCTTACACCCTTTAGCTAAAATATGTAGTACGATATTATATATTGTTTGTATTTTATCTTTTGATCGGTATGCTTTTTTTGAAATTTTACCCTATGCGTTTTATCCCTTACTATTAATATTTTTGGCCAAGGTACCTATAGGGATGATTTTTAAAAGGGTAATTATTGCTCTTCCATTTTGCTTGTTTGCAGGAGTTTCTAATGTTTTTTTAGATACAGCGCCTGTAATGCAATTTGGAGAGTTTTCTTTTACTTTTGGTATGTTATCACTTTTTACCATTGTTTTGCGTACGCTGCTTTGTGTTTCTGCCGTACTAATTTTAGTAGCGGTTACGCCTTTTGATGAGTTAACTGAAGAGTTGCGCAGAATGCATTTACCTAATATATTTATTACGCTTTTAGAAATGACATATCGCTATATTGGTGTTTTGGCGGAAGAAGCGGCGACTATGTTTATAGGCTACCGTTTGCGGAGCAGAACAGGTAGTGGTTTAGAGATGAAGGATATGGGCAGCTTTATAGGGCAACTTTTATTACGTAGTTTTGACAGGGCAGACCGAGTTTACCAAGCCATGAAGTGCCGTGGGTACGCATTGCGTAATTTTTCTCATGCGCAAAATAATCTTGATAAGCATGATTGGTGTTTCATATTGCTTACCGGAGGTATTTTCTTGCTTTTGCGTTGGGGCGCTAGTCAGTACGTTGCTGGGAGGTTCTTTTAGTGTTAAAGATAGAAAAACTTAGTGTGAGATACCCTGACCAAACCATAGGAATAGATAATGTAAGCTTATGTGCTAAAGAGGGAGAAAGTGTTGCGCTCATAGGTGCCAATGGGGCTGGGAAAACTTCTCTTATTATGGCCTTAGTAGGGGTAATTCCCTCTAATGGCAATGTTTTTGCCGACAATGTTAAATTAAATAAAGATAATTTGAACGAAATACGCAATAAAATAGGAGTAGTATTTCAAAATCCTGATGATCAATTATTTATGCCAACTATTTATGATAATATTGCTTTTGGTCTTCGTAATATGGGAATGAATGAGTTGGAAATTAATGCAAGAATTGAAACCTGTTTGTCTCTTTTAAATATTAAACATTTGCGTAATAAAACGGCACTCAAAATATCAGGTGGGGAAAAACGCATGGCAGCGTTGGCTACAGTACTAGTTATGGAGCCCTCAATTATGTTATTTGATGAACCAACAGCTTTTTTGGATCCTAAAGCTAGGAGGATCTTGCTTAGTGTACTTAATGGATTGCAACATACTAAAATTATAGCCACTCATGATTTAATGTTTGCAGCAGAAACTTGCAAACGAAGCGTATTGCTTAAAGATGGTAGTGTTTTTGCTGATGGACCATCTAAAGAACTCTTATATGATGTTCAATTAATGGATAAATGCGGTGTAGAAGCTATTGGTGCCTGTGGGAGGGAAATATATTAATGGAAAAAAAAGAAATAAAAATGCTCTTGGAGCAAGTGGCAACAGGAAAGCTATCTGTGGAGGGGGCAACATTAAAACTTAAGGAAGCACCTTTTGAGGATTTGGGGTTTGCCAAGTTGGATTATCATCGTAGCTTGCGACAAGGAATAGCAGAGGTTATTTATGGTGCAGGAAAAACCCCGGAGCAAATTTCAACTATAGCTAGGGCTATGCAAGAGCATGGACAAAAAACGATACTGATTACCCGCATGGATGCAGACGTTGCTAACAGTGTAGGAAAGAATATAAAGTTAAAATATTTTGATATGGGAGGCATCGGTATTGTTGGTGAAATGCCGATACCGGACGGCAGAGGGAAAATTTTGGTTGCAACAGGTGGTACCAGTGATATGCACGTAGCTGAAGAAGCAGCTCTTACGGCAGAAGCTTTGGGTAACGAGGTGACCAGACTCTATGACGTAGGGGTTGCAGGTTTGCATCGTTTATTGGCAAATAAAGATGATATTATGAATGCTAGTGTTATTATAGCTGTTGCAGGAATGGAAGGAGCTCTTGCAAGCGTTATTGGAGGGCTTTCTTCTTGCCCGGTCTTAGCTGTGCCTACCAGTGTTGGATATGGAGCCTCTTTTAGCGGTATTTCCGCGTTGTTGTCTATGCTAAATTCTTGTGCTAGTGGTGTCAGTGTTGTAAATATTGACAATGGTTTTGGTGCTGCTTATCAAGCTTCTATGATAAATCACGTAGGTATTGTTTAAAATCCTAGGCTAAATAGATTTTAAAAGACTTTTTCTACATAAAAAAAGATGGCAAAGGATTTTGTGTCCATTTGCCATCTTTTTCATATTTTACTTTTCAGTAGCATCGTCTTTTCGTTGTGCTTTAATTATCTCTGTAAAAATCGGAATAACAGATACTACTATAATACCCAAAGCTACATAGTGAAAATTGTTTTTTACAAAAGGAACATTTCCGAAGAAATACCCAGCACCGGTAAAAAGACTTACCCAAGCAATTGCTCCTATGATATTCCACATAACAAATGTGCGGTAATGCATGCTGCCGATACCAGCGACAAAAGGAGCAAAGGTTCTGACTATAGGTGCGAAACGGCATAAAAAGATTGCTTTATGACCATGCTTATTATAGAATTCTTCTGTTTTCTTAATATGTTCAGGTTTAATTAGAGTAGTTTTGCTGAGAAGTTTGTGCCCAAATTCCTCACCAATCCAGTAGTTACAGCTGTCACCTGAAATAGCAGCAGCTAAACAAATAATAAATAGAGTGCCAAAATGAAGTTCACTGCTGGTAGCGGCTAAAGCTCCACAGGCAAAAAGCAGAGAATCACCGGGAAGAAAAGGTGTTACAACCAACCCGGTTTCACAAAAAATAATGGCAAACAATATAAAGTAGACCCAATAACCATAGTTTTCCATAACCAAGGGGATGTATTTGTCAAAATGCATAATATATTCTGAAAAAATGTAAATTAATGTTTCCATACAAAATCCTTTCTGTAATTACTATAATGCATTATTCTACCATACTTTCTGTGTTATAATAAAGAAAATATATCAAAACCCAACGAAAGGGAGAAAAAGATGACTGATTTGGCACAAATTGAAGAAAAAATTGCAGAATATGCAGCAAAAGGATATGAAGTTCCAACTAAAGATATGATTAAGACTCCAGAGGAGATAATAGGAATTCGCCGGGCGTCTAAAATTAATACGGCAGTATTAGATGCCGTAGCTGCTAAAATTAAGGCTGGTATGAGTACAGATGATATTAATACTATCGTTCATGAAAGTACTTTAGCACACGGAGCAATACCTGCACCGTTAAACTATGAAGGGTTTCCTAAGAGTGTGTGTACATCAGTTAATGAAGAGATATGTCACGGCATTCCTTCGTCTAATGTTATTTTGAAAAGTGGAGATATTGTTAATGTAGATGTGACTACTCTATACGATGGATTTTATGGCGATGCCTCGAGGATGTTTATGATTGGTAAAGTTACGCCGCAAAAGAAAAATTTAGTGCTAATTACTAAAGAGTGTTTGCGTCGTGGGGTAGAGGCTTCTCAGCCGTGGCATTTTATAGGTGATATTGGAGCTGCTGTTTCCGCATTTGCTCATAAGCATGGTTACTCAGTGGTAAGAGAATTTGGTGGACATGGCGTAGGTTTGCAAATGCATGAGGAACCTTTTATCAGTCATGTTGGCAAGAAAAATACAGGTATGCTTTTAGTTCCCGGCATGGTGTTTACAATTGAGCCTATGATTAATATGGGGAGGCCGGAACTGTATGTGGATTCGGCAAATGATTGGACTGCTCTTACTGAAGATGGTAAACCTTCTGCTCAATGGGAACATACAATATTGATAACAGAAAGTGGTAACGAGATTCTTACTTACTAAGATAAAAAAGGCTGCCAATGCACGCAAATAGCGGTTAGGGGCAGTCTATTTATTTCCCCCAAAAGCTGCGAAATTTAGCGATAATATCTTCTTGTGGTAAACTTGCCGGCCATAGTTCACGCCCGGAAGTCTCTCGCATGGCGGCTGCTAGATGACTATATAGTTCGGGATTATTTTTACTTAAAGTTACAATTAATTCTTTCATGTCTTGTCGTTGGGTATGACCATCATAGGGGCAGGGATTTTTTAAAGGCATAAGAGCTAGTTTTTGCACATAATCAATTATTTCATGCTCGCGATAGTAAATTAGAGGTCTTAGTACTGTTAGTTGGGTTCTAGTTAGGAAAGTTACCGGCAGAAAGGTTTTTTGCTGCCCGGAATTTAACAGGTTTAACAAAAAAGTTTCTACGGCATCGTCGTTGTGATGAGCTAAGGCAATCTTATTAAAGCCTAATTCACCGGCTTTGCGATTAGTGGCGGCTCTGCGAAAATATGCGCAAGAAAAACAAGGGGTATTTCCTCTGTTTTTCCAGGCTTCCATAATATTAACTTGTTCATGGTAATGCTCAAGCCCAAATTGCTGACAGAAGGCTTCTAATTCGTGGGCAGGGAACTTATCGTCAAACATATTATCTACAGTGTAACAGGCTAAACTAAAGCGCATAGGGGCATGCTTTTGCACTTCAGCTAAGGCAGCGGTGAGAAACATACTGTCTTTACCACCGGATAGCCCAATTAGGATTTTATCACCATCAGAAATCATATTAAATTCAATTAGTGCCCGCCAAATTTTTGTAAGATATTTTGCCGGGATGAAGGGTATTTGTGACATTATGTTGTCCTTTCTATATACC
>JAAYAE010000062.1 GCA_012719555.1 Acholeplasmataceae bacterium
CTATAGTATTAAACTCTTTTATGTTTCTATCTTTTTCTTTAACATTATATTATATGAAGAAAAAAGACGCACCCGGAATAAATCCGGATGCGTCTTTAATGACAAATTAACGTTATTTGGAAATTACATCAATTACGTCTTTAGTAATATCTTTGCCACCGGTAACAATAGCAGCGGAATCGAAAACAGTTGATATACCTTGAGCTTTAGCAACTTTATTAATGGCAGCCATAATTTTCTTTTGAATAGGCCCCATTAATTCATCTTCTCTTTGGGCAATACGTTCTGTTAAAGTTTTATCCAATGCTCTCTTACCTTCATCGTCTAGACCTGCAGCCTTAGACTGAAATTCTTCTTGAGCCTTTTTTTGTTCAAGACCAATAGCAGCTCTAGCACTACTAATGTCCGGATAACTTGCAAAAACCCTCTGCACATTTACAAAACCAATAGTATCTGCTGCTAACACAGTTTTAGGAGACAAAACGCCTGCAAACCCTACAAAAACTAATACTGCCACCAATAATGATAAAATCTGTTTCTTCACTAAAATCATCCTCCCGCATTTGCGCTAATTATTACATCCATATAAGATACAATCTTTAAACATCCAAGTAAGTATAACATTTTACATCTTTTCTATCAAGCCATTACTGTGAAAATACTGCAAATTCCATTGTAAATACATAAAACACTGCTATAATTATGATAAATAATATACTGCAGGGAGGAGGCAAATCATGAAAAAAGCACTATGGTTTCTGGCAATAGTTTTTCTCGTCTCCGGCCTTTATCAAAAAGATTATATAGCTGTATTACAAAAAGCTGCTATAATTTGCCTGGAGTGTGTTGGCATTGGATAAACGACGCATTGTACAATTTTTGACAGCCTTCATATATAATGGAAATCTACCTGGCTTTGTAAATGGGCGAATTTGGCAAGGCAATTCAAAACAGCTATGCGTGCCCGGCCTTAACTGTTACTCTTGCCCGGGAGCCTTAAGTGCCTGTCCAATAGGTTCTTTGCAGAGTTTTGTATCAGGCGTAGGTTTACGCTTTCCCTTCTATGTTCTAGGGCTTCTAATCCTTTTTGGTCTTTTACTAGGTAGATTAGTTTGTGGGTGGTTTTGTCCTTTTGGGCTTATTCAAGAACTACTTTATAAAATTCCTACCCCTAAAATTCACAAAAACACACTAACATTAAAACTAACATACCTTAAATATCCCATAGGTATACTCTTTATTATCATTATACCGCTAGCATTTTTTGCTTGGGAAGGCGTTGGAATTCCTGCTTTTTGCAAATTCATTTGCCCCGCAGGGACCTTAGAAGCTGCGATTCCTTTAATTACGCTTAATGCTGATTTACGTAGCAGCCTAGGCTTATTATTTGGCTGGAAATTTTTATTAATGCTTTTTACTATTCTTATAAGCATTTTTATTTACCGCCCCTTCTGTCGCTTTATTTGTCCCTTAGGTGCTTGGTATGGTATTTATAACAAGCTATCATTATTTGGTATACAGGTGGATAAAGTGAAGTGTAATGGTTGCAACCATTGCATAAAAGTATGTAAAATGGATTGTCAAGAAGTTGCCGACCGCGAATGCATTAATTGTGGCGAATGTCTTAAAGTTTGCCCAACAAAAGCTATTAGCTTTAAAAAGCTCTAGAAAGGAACTTGAATTATGATAAAAAAAATTATTTTAGGCATTACAATTTTTATATTACTGGCAGCAGGAGGTTTGTACTATTGGTTAGGCATGGGGCACAAAACCACCTTAAATAACGGTGACGCTACCCGCGATAACCCAGCTCCACAAATAATGCTAACCGAATTAAACGGTAATCCCATAGAGTTATCCTCCCTAAAGGGAAAACCAGTCTTTATGAATTTTTGGGCAACTTGGTGCCCACCTTGTGTAGCGGAAATGCCTTTTATTAATGAACTCTACCCTGAATATAAAGACAAGGTGCAATTCGTTATGGTTAGTGTAGATGATAGTAAAGATAAAAATAAAGTCGTCAAATTTATAGCAGATAAAGGCTTCACCTTTCCTGTTTATACAGCAGAACAAGCTGACATTGCTAAAGCTTATAACATTCAAGGCATTCCCACCACTTATATTATTAACGCAAAAGGTAATATAAAAAAAGTGCACGTTGGCGGTATGACAAAATCTGAATTAAAAGAATTATTAGATAAAGCAGTGAACAGCAAATAGCCCCTAGTTAGTTAATTAAAAATCTTATTAAACAAAAAGGCAGCCCTTACTATTAACTTTAATAGCAACGGCTGTTTTTTATTTAACTAGTGTATATCCTGCAGCAGCAATGACTTTTGCGAATTCCTCAGTCGGTATATTTTTTGTCATTGTAACAACTGCTTTTTTACCTTCTAAGTCTACTTTCACCTCTTTTACACCTTCTATTTTGCTAAGGTCGTCATGTACGTGCTTTTGGCAATGGGCACACATCATACCCTCAATTTTTAATTCTATTTGCATAATTATCTCCTCCTTTTTTGCAATTTCACTAATTTTATGATCAATCTTAAACCAACGTAAGCGCAATGCATTTAACACTACGCAAACGCTACTCATACTCATCGCAGCTGCGCCAAACATTGGATTTAATTTTAAGCCAAATTCCGGGTAAAACAGCCCTGCTGCCAAAGGAATACCAATACTATTATAAAAAAATGCCCAGAAAAGATTCTGCTTGATATTGCGAATTACTGCTTTACTAAGTCTTACAGCACTAACTGCATCCAATAAATCATTTCGTACCAGCACCGCATCAGCACTTTCTATTGCTACATCGGTACCTGCACCAATTGCTATGCCCAAATTTGCTTTGGCTAACGCCGGAGCATCATTAATACCGTCTCCAATCATAGCAACAATATGACCTTCTGACTGCAATTTTGCTATATGCTTTGCCTTGTCTTCCGGCATAACGCCTGCAATCACTTCAGGAATATGTAACCGTTTGCGTAACGCTTCTGCCGTCCTTTTATTATCACCTGTGAGCATTACTACATTTATATTCATATCTTTAAAAAGTTTAATGGCTTCCTTACTATTGGTTTTTTCTATATCAGCTACCGCTATTATTCCTAGTAATTCTTTTCCCTTAGCAAAAATAAGTGGTGTCTTGCCCTCATCTGCGAGCCTATCTATTTTTGCCTTTATACTAGATACATCTATACCATTTTCTTTTAGCATAGCTTCATTTCCTGCAAAATAAATTTCAGTATTTTGACTAGCTGTTATACCTTGTCCAAAAATAGAACGGAAATTCTGCATAGGCTGAGGAGCTATGTTATTCTCTTTTGCATACTCCAAAATGGCTTCTGCTAAAGGATGCTCACTACCTATTTCAATTCCCGCCGCAATACTTGTCAAGATTGCCTGACTAACCCCACTGGTAATGACGTCCGTAACCCTAGGCTTCCCTTCAGTTATAGTACCGGTTTTATCCATAACCACAGTGTCTATACTATGGGCAGTTTCTAGTGCCTCTCCTGATTTAATTAAAATACCGTTTTCTGCACCTTTTCCGGTTCCCACCATAATAGCTACAGGAGTAGCCAGTCCAAGCGCACAAGGGCAGGATATGACTAAAATAGAAATTCCTATAGAAAGGGCAAATTCAAAACTTGCTCCCCAGAACAGCCATCCGATAGTGGCGGCTAATGCTATAAACATAACGATAGGAACAAATATTCCTGCAATCTTATCCGCCAGCTTGGCAATCGGAGCCTTACTTCCACTTGCTTCATCGACCAATTTAATAATTTGGCTGATTGTAGTATCTTCGCCAACTTTAGCAGCTCTAAATTTAATAAAACCATTTTTATTAATTGTTGCTGCCACAACCCTGTCGCCAATGCGCTTTTCTACAGGAATACTTTCACCTGTAATAATAGCTTCATCTATACTAGTAGTTCCTTCTACTATAGTTCCGTCAGCCGCGATGCGTTCACCTGGTTTAGTCAGAACTATATCTCCAACCATTAGTTCTTCTATAGGCAGAACTAATTGCTGCCCATCACGTTCTACTACAGCTTCTTTAGGTGCCATATCCATGAGCTTTTCAATAGCTTCACTGGTTTTCCCTTTGGATTTACTTTCTAAAAATTTACCCAAAGTAATCAATGTTAAAATCATACCTGCCGATTCAAAATACAAATCTGCACGATATTGATTTACCAAAACTATATCACCATGTCCCAAACCATAGCCTATGCGAAATATAGCAAAAATTCCATACAAAGCTGCCGCACCTGAACCAACTGCAATAAGGCTATCCATGTTTGGAGCTCCATGAAATAAAGTTTTAAACCCTACTTCGAAATATGTTCTATTTAAATACATTATTGGTAAAACCAATAAGAACTGTGCGAAAGCAAAGGTAACTGCGTTTTCGCTGCCGCCAAAAGCAAATACCATAAAGGGAGGTAGCGAAATCCTGAACAGGTGGCTTAACATTCCGTGCATAGATATATACATCATAGGAATAAGAAAGACAAAAGACCAGACCAAGCGCTGCCTGATTTTCTTTATTTCTTCTGCCGCAATATTTTTTGGTGCCTCTTTTTCTGTTTTACTTCTCACTGACTCACCAGCTTGTTTTGCTCCATATCCTTCTTTTTCCACAGTTTTGATAATGTCAATACTACTTATAATATTTTCGTCATAAGTAACTTGCATACTATTAGTTAACAAATTTACGCTTGCTTTTTCTACGCCCGTTAGTTCACTAACACATTTTTCTACTCTGGAAGAACAGGCCGAACAACTCATCCCCGTTATAATAAATTTTTCATTTTTCATACTAACACCTTATTTCATTAGCTTCTGCAAAGTTACGCACAGTTCATCCACCACATCATCATGACCATCACGAATATCCTTGACCACACACGACTTAATATGTTGTGCCAAAAGCTTCTTGTTAAAAGAATTAAGAGCAGAGGATATGGCACTTACCTGCGTCAAAATATCTACACAGTAACGGTCACCTTCCAACATGTTTTTAATCCCTCTCACTTGCCCTTCAATACGATTCAACCTAGAAAGCAAATCCTTATATTCTTTTCCTTCCTTGTCCCGCACCTTGATTTTACAAGCACAACTAGGACAAGGTTCCTGGTTTATTTTATCTTCAATGTTTTTCATAATCGTCCTCCAATATACCCCCTATGGGTATATATTAATGGTATAACAAACAACCACTTTTGTCAATAAAAATGCAGTCCAAACTATTAAAAATAGTGGACTGCATTTTCATTCCTTTATATGAACTTCATCAATGATAGAACCGTCTTGCTTAACCGCACGAACATACAATTCGTTATCCGTAACTTCTAAGGTCAAATAATTTGGTTGATCAAGAGGGTTATAGAATACTTCATCAAATGTTTTCCTTGGTGATCCTTCCCACACCTTATCACCACTACGTCCTGTTGTAATATATACAGTACCCTTATTTGCCGGTGCAAAGTTCTTAACAGGTACTGTGCGGCTATAGGAATGGATGTGTGCCAAAAACACTAAATTTACACCATATTTATCAAGTATAGGCAAGAAAGACTTCCCGATAGTATTAGGAGCGTCTGATGCGCGCCAGTCAAATGGACTGCGATGCAATAGAGCTACCTTCCACTTCTTATTTGTCTTGCTCAAATCTTTTTCCAGCCACTGCACTTGACGTTCATATATATTGTTATCAAAAGCAGCTAATTCTTCAGCTTGAGTGTCTATGACTACATAATGCACATCACCATAATCATAGGAATAGGTTTGGTTTGGTAAACCTTCCGTTCCATTAGTCGGCAATGAAAATAGATTTTCATATAACTTAGCAGGCGTAGCCTTCCAATCTAGCGTATAGTACTCATGATTGCCTGGTATTGGAGCTGCAGGAATAGTGCTAACCATTCCACTAATAGCCCGTAGCCAAGCTCTCCACTGGGAATATTGCTCACCATTATCTACCAAGTCTCCCATGTTTATAAAAAAAACCGCATCTTTATTTCTTTCCCAGGCAGCCGATGATAGCCTCTGCCACACACCATAGTCCGCACATTGGGAATCAGGGAAAATCAGGACTTTATAATTGCTAACCTTTTCGGCCTCGGTAGTAAAGGTGAACCAATTAGTACGATTTTTATCATCACCGACACGGTACTCGTACTTAGTAGCAGGTTTTAGATTACTTAGGTAAGCCGTGTGTTTATGTACTACCCCCTCATCAGTTTTAAAATCAATATTCGTGGCCTCAATTTGGGAAGAATTCTGATTTCCTGTCATGCGATATTCAATGTAACTCTTTGGGATAACACCTCTTGATTGCCACACAATGGTTCTGGAAGTACGACTATCCGCGGTAATATTTTGCATAACATATTGAGCATCGGCACTGTCTGCGTAAACAGGTCCTTTTAATTTTATTAGGTAGAAAGCGCTGCCCGCCACTAGGACTATAAGCGCCAGTACCACTATTAATATCTTTTTCACTGATTATTCCTTTCGCACATTTTACGTTGTCATTATCTATTTTTAAGCACATGCTCTTTATTTCTTAACTTATCTTCAAACTTAACGACGCGATCTTCATAGCCATCTATTTTAGCGTCAAGCATGGCCATTACCTTCTGCATTTCTTCGATTCTAGC
>JAAYAE010000063.1 GCA_012719555.1 Acholeplasmataceae bacterium
ACCTATATCAGCCCTCCAGTCATTAGCTGCGTCGCCACCAATGCTCTTTTCAATATTCCCATAAAGGTAAGAATTCGCACTAGTTTTCTTGCTGCCGCCCAACTGGAGTATGGCCCAAGTACCTCCCAAATTAACTCCGGCGCTCTTGGTTTCTTCTGCTATAAAACTGCTGTTAAAGTCTCCTTGGAATTCATGAGCCAACGATGCTTTGAAGTAAACACTGCTATCTCGGGTGTTTCTGCCAATGCCAACGCCCAAACGTCCAATCAAACTATCAAAACCAGCTTGGCTGATATCCATATTGCGGTAATTTCCCGCGCTGTCTTTCATGTCGCTTGACGCGCTATAATCTTTGCTATTTAGCTTGCCCCAAGTCAACTGTGCTTGTGGTTCTACGTAGAAACCATTACTGTTTTCTATACGTCTGCCATATTCAGCACTTATAGAATAGCCCTTGGTCTTATAGTTTCCTTCGACTTTGTGGCCCATCTCATTATACACTTTGAAGTCGTTCTCTACCTGACCGCCCTTAAGTACTATGTCAGCGTAATGACCTTGTTCGCCTTTCCATGTCCCATAAAGACTGATAGTTGTATTTTTAAGATCGCCCTTACCTCCAAGTACATAATCTCCGTCTCCATCTGTATAGCTTACTGCAGCTCCGGCTCTCCACCCTTTTCCCATGCTGAAATCATATCCCAACTGATATGCCTTATAACTGGTGCTGTATTCTGTATTATCTTTGTCGAGCTTTGATTTGCCGCCATATATGTTTGCCCAAATCCCGTTTTCCGTGCCAGCCAAGCGCAGATCACCCAAGCGCTTATCCAAATCGCTCAAACCGCTGCGCCACATCAAGGCCGCCGATGCCATAGCAGATTTCGTACCACTCATGATTAGTGTCTCATACTGACCTTGATAAATTGGATTGTTAACACTGTCCACCACACTGCCATCTACCAGACTGCCTTTACCTGTTGTCGAAGAAAAGGCCATATCTCCCACTTTATACTCTACTCCGGCAGCGGTGAGTCCTTCACCTATTACCAAGCGTCCATCCAGATTTTTCTCTGCACCGCCCACTGCTCCTGAGTATGTTAGTTTTGCCGCTAAGGCATTGAAAACATTCTTAATTCCATCGGAACTGTCAAGATTAATGCCGTCTCTGTCAGTCATCAGTGTTATTCCTGAACCTGCTGCAGCATGCTTAATACTAACATCGCCGCCAACTATCTGGTTGGGTTGTTGACTGTTATGTCCATATATTACCATAGCATTACCGCTGTAGTTATCTATTGCTATTGCCGTGTCACCTTGGGCAATAATGCCCATATGTGCCTTATCCGACCCGCCCACAAAATTCGTTACATGACTAGTTCCATCAAAAGCACCATTTAAAAATTGGCTAGCACCTTCAGTATAATTATAAGTTTTACCTTGAGAGTTGTTCATCCACAAGGCACCATTTTGCAAATACAGATTAAATGTGCCAAGCTTAGAGATGCCGGCATTATCTGCTACACCTTTCCAATACGACTCTGAAGTAGTTAAAGCCATATTAATTGTTCCATCTTGGTAACAATACTGGTAATCTACCTTACCTGCATTTTCATCTTTCATAGTAAGTATGTTGCCCTCAACCTCAACTTTAGATATTCCAGGCGTTATCGCTACTATAGATTTTGCAGCACCATTATCTGACATATTCAAATTTATTGTACCGCTATAGGCTGTTAAAGAATGATTGCTTGTATCCTTGTCACTTGGAGTAATAATTCGTCCACCCTTAACATTAATTATTCCTTTAGTATCCATTCTCCCATCAGCCATTATACCTGTACCATCAACATCTATGTCAACAAGACCATTTATATTGAGAATACTACCATTATTTTCAGCATTTACAATTCCTATATTGTGTTCATTGCGTGGTGTAAGGGGAGCAAGTGTTCCATCGCCATCAGTAATATCATTTTTAATTTTAACTGTAACGTCACCGTTAATGTTTGTTATGGCCTGTTCTCCTGGATTTCCATTACTAAAAGACTGCACTATACCACGAGAAGCGCCATTTGTATAATAATTAACTAAATTAACATCTATATCCCCGTTAATCGCAAGTTTAGTACCATTACCAGTATAAATACCTGCTTTATTCATCGCACCAACTGATGCCGTACCATCAATTTTCAAACCTTTTTGCGCAGCAATTTCTATTTTGTTATAGTTAATTGTACTAGGATCAACTCCAGATTCGTACGGAGTATAAACAGAAATAGCAGCTTTGTCTGCAGCATAAGTAGCAAAGCCGCCTTCTATTGATGCCTTTGTTATTTTAATTGCACTGGTCTTATCAAACACATATTTGCCATCAACTACAACTCCTGCTTTTTTGTACTCTTTGTTGTTATTAGCATCTGCAACTATAGAAGTTTCAAACGCAGTAAAAGTTTGGCCCAAAGGATCTTTTGTTACTCTGCCAACGCCGCTATTTTTGTCAAACAAAATATTAGCACTCTGTTTTATTGATGACGAAGTCAACCCTTCAGCTATTTCCGCAGAAGCACTTAAATTTTCTTCTCCACTCGTATAACCATAATAATAAAGCTTACCAGCCAAATTATTAAGAACGGTAGTTACCGTAGCAGCATTATTTAAATCAAGTCCGCTACTATCCGTACGCATAGCAATAGAAGCGTTATTAGAACCATCTTTGGATGCATGATTAACAATTACGTCTCCGCCCAATATTTTTGTAAGATCTTTTGTATCACGGTCAAAACAAATCTTACTATAACCTTGATAGTTTTTAATGGTGATATCACCATTCTGTTTCTGGTAAATTGTTCCTTCACTAGCTCTATCCTTGCCACCATAGAAATTATTTACAGTACTTTCTTTTGTAGCATCAAAAGAAGAACTATCACCATAGCGGAAGCCACCGTCCTGATTAGTCCAAAGCGCACCATTTTGTAGCGCAATATTAACTTCACCAACAGGCGAGTCTGCTATACCAGCTAAATATGAGTCTTTATTAATAAATGCCGCATTAATAATTCCCCCACTGCCAGCGCCTACCCATTGTCCCGTAGATCTCAAGTTGCCCTCAACCATTAGGTCATTATTGCCAGCAACCATACTTACACCAGTTCCAGTCGTATTTAAACGTATAGTACCCGCACTATATGCGTCAACGGCTGCATAGTCCTGTGATACCAGTTTGCCACCGCCTATATTTATGTAGCCATCATCGCCAATAGCACTTAAACACCACGCGCCAAAGGAATACATATCTGCATAACCCTTAATATCCACATGCCCATGATTAAAGGTCTTAATACCTGTCCAATTTACGTTGAAAATACTGCCGGAGCCCACTCCGCCCATGCCCATCTTTCCGCGGATTTTTACAGCGTGATTCCAATCTGCCGCATTATTAATGGTAACTTCGCATGGTGTAGCTGCAGAAGCATACCTATCACCAGCAGCCATGCCTGCAGCATAATAAGCTTGTGAAAATGTGCTTAAATCAATTG
>JAAYAE010000064.1 GCA_012719555.1 Acholeplasmataceae bacterium
ATATTTTTTTAATATATTTTGAGCAATTAGTGCTTCCTTAAACGTAATGCTAGTCCCATTCATTTTTTGTAACACTTGAACAAGCTTCACAAAATCACAATTGCCGGAACGTTCACCTATTCCTAACAAGGTAGTATCAACAATTGTCGCCCCTGCTTGAATAGCCGCCACTGTATTTGCAAGAGCAAAACCAAGATCATTATGTCCATGGAATTCAATAGCAAATGGGCATAAATTCTTTAAGCTTTCAACATTTTTATATGTCTGCATTGGAGTTAAAATACCAACAGTATCAGCATAACGGATTTGCAAGGGCTCAAACTCACATAAAGTTTCTAGCAATTCCGCCAAAAAAATCTCGTTAGCACGTGAGGCATCTTCAAATCCTATACTTATAGGATACCCCAAGCATTTTGCCTTATAAGCACATTCCTGCAACGCTTTTTTTACTTGCGAATAATTTTTATGAAGTTTATACGATATTTGCCGCTCTGAAACAGGTAGACTTATGTGAATTATGTCCGGTAAGCACATAATCGAAGCCTCAATATCACTTGCAACGATTCTATTCCACACAAGTAATTTACTATTTGCAAAGTATTCTTTCATTTTCAATATACTATTTTGTTCTCCCAGCCCCATAGCAGGAATGCCAACTTCAATAATATCAATGCCACAATTATCCAAGGCCCTTACTATATCTATTTGCTCTGTATCTGTAAAAGCAACTCCTGGACTTTGAGCACCATCTCGTAGTGTAGTGTCAACAAATCTAACTTTGTTTTCCATATTTTCGCCCCACTATTGACAAAAATTCCGCATCAGTAAGATGCCGTTTCAATCTTTTTCCTTCCGCTTTAACATATTGCAAAAGTGCGTCAACTGTTTTTTCATCACAAGCAATATTAAATTCTCGCAACTTCTCTTTTATTGATACATGCCCACTGTGACTGCCCAAAACAATCTTGCGGTTTTGTCCAACTATTTCAGGGGGAAAAGGTTCATATAATTTAGGATTTTTTAAAATTCCATCTACATGAATTCCCGACTCTACCATAAAGATATTTTCACCAATAATAGGTTTATGCAGAGAAATCCCCATGCCTGTTAACTTTTGTAATAAGACTGCTATTTTAGGCAAAATTTTTAGTTGCTCTATTTGTTGCCCCCTTTCCATCACATATGCTGCTACCAGTACCTCTTCTGTTGCCGCCATATTATTTAAACCGCCAAAAGAAGTCCTAACCCTACCACCTGCCAAAACCTCACCACAGGCAATTGCCCCTGCCAGTCCCAAATCGTTGCTTGGGAATAGTATTTCATTATGTTTTTTTATGTTCTTGCTAAAATCCGGGATAAGAAAATCACTCTTTGGTGGTAGACATGACATTACCCTGTTGTTTTTTCTAAGAACTTCATTGTCTTTAAATGTACTTTCCATTTTCTCTGGATATTCTATTGTAATAGGCAGACTAGTAAACAACATATTTAGCTCTACTAAACTTTCCTGCTCATACGACCCTGGTAATAGGCACAAAGTACAGTCAGTAATTTGCATACGAGCACCACCCTATAAATTAACAGCTTTTCTTACAGCGTCTTCGATACGATCATACGTAGTAATAGAACGAATTCCCATTGCCTTTAACTTTTTACTGGGAGAGTCACCAATACGTAAAGCAAGGACTGCGCCACACTCTTTAATTGTCTTTATAATGCTTTCTATTTTATCTTCTGCAGCAACACCACACTCTGCTGCTCCTTTACAATACGGTATTACTTCACGTTTCTCAATAAACTTAACACTAACACCATCGCTTTCGTAAATATAAAATTCTTTGACTTGACCAAAATGCTGATCAACCAAAATTCCGTTGCTTGTTGCTACGGCGATACGTTTCATAGTCTGCTCTGTAACGATTGTTTGCTGTCTCTTCCCTTGCCGAAAATCGAAAGAAATATCATTGTCCAAAGTCCCTATCGCATCTGCCCGACATTGCTTACAATGAAGCATTTGTTTTAAATGTTGCTCACATTTTATACGCATCTGCATTACTTCTTTTTTATTTACCAAAGGCATATCTTCAAAGATACTGCCCTTAACAGGTATCATTTGCATAATATTAGTAATATCGCAATTAAGCTCCCGAACTTTTTTTACAATATCTTCAATATGTTCATCATTTATACCCTTGAGCATAACAATATTCACTTTGCAAATTACCCCTCTGTCCGTCAAATACTTTAGCCCACTAAGCTGATTACCCAGCAAAATACCAGCAGCTGCCTCTCCTGTATAACTCTGACCCATGAAGTCTATATGTTGATAAATTTTTGCACCTATAATTGGATCAACTGCATTAATGGTAACAGTGACATGAGAGACGCCAAGGTCAATCAGTTCCTGAGCATAAATTGGCAACATCAAGCCATTGGTGGAAAGACAAAATGTAACATCCGGGTCTTCCTGACGTATAAGGCGCAAAGTTTCTTTCGTTTCCGGAAAGTTTGCCAACGCATCTCCCGGTCCAGCTATGCCAACCACCGTAATATTAGGGACCTGTTCTTTTACATATAAATATTTTTTCAAAGCTTCTTTCGGCAACAATACTTCTGTAGTTACACCGGGCCGGCTTTCATTTGGGCAATCATATTTACGCAAGCAATAATTACATTGAATATTGCATTTTGGAGCAATTGGTAAATGAATTCTCCCAAACTGACCAGCACCACAGTTATAACAAGGATGTGTTTTTGTCTTACCACTATTTTTAGCATGAAGCTCTTCTCTTGTACGCGCAGCAGGTTCTGTTTCTGATAAATTAATATTCTGCCGGTCAAGCCCATTACCCTGATAATATTTTTTATATTGCGTAATACGAAAAGTTTCTTCTACACCTAAAAGCAGTGCATTATTTATTTTATCCAACAAATCCAAAGACCCTTCGTACCCAAGCATGCGTACCCTTTGCCCTCCTACTTGATCATGAATTGGAAATCCACAACGTATAAGATTTAGACCAAGCTTAGCTGCAACTCTTCTACCATCACCATTACCGATCATTACGTTTGCCTTAGTTTCTACAGCGAGTTCTTCTATTTTGTCAAAATCTGCATTAGTTGCGATAAAATGTTTTTCAACAAACAATCTTTCACAAGCCTCTTGCACATTATTTTCCAATACAGCCGCAAAACCCTTGCACTCACTGCCGGTAGCAACTACCGTAGGAACTACTCCGCTTTCGCAGCACAAATCAGAAATAGCTTTAACCGTATCCGGTTCGCCAAAAACTACGGCACGGCCCAAAGCGCTGTATTTATGTCCATCTACCAAAGCATCCAAATAGCGTTTCCGTTGTGATTTTGTTGCAGAGGTCACAACAGCTCCCAATTCTTTCAAAGCATTTAAAAAAGTGTCTGTGTTCTTCACTCCCACAGGAAGAGGCATTCTTTTATACTGCACACCATAATTATCAAATAAATATTTAGCCGGTGAATACTCATCTTCAACAAAACTGCTCAGTTCCAGCGTAAACCTTGCACCACCCATTTGTGCGATTTCTTCTAAAGTAGTACCTCCCTCAGGCAAACGACTATATTCTGTATTATACCCACCATCGAGATTTTCTGATAAATCCGGGAATAAAACGTATTCTAAACCACTACTATCAAGTACTTCCCTCAACCACCTAGTATCAGCAGGAGAAATTTGCCCGGTAACAACATTTATTTTATTGTTTGCACCTGTTTTCATTATGGTCTGAGCCAAAACTGCATGCAAAGCTCTAAAAAATCCTTCATACTGTGTTCCCGCATATCCACTTGAGGAAACATGTATTATTTTCACTGTTTCGTTTGGATTTTCGCTATAAAATTGATAAATAATATTTTTCACATCTTCGCCAATAGTTTCAGCCAAACAAGTTGTGGAAATCCCTATTATTTCTGGGTTATATAGTTTAATGACATTTTTTATACCTTTAATAAGATTATCCGAGCCACCAAAAACAGTCCCTTGCTCTGTCAGTGAGGATGATGCTACATCAATTGGTTCATTATAGTGAGTTGCCATATGACGTCTAATATATGTAGCGCACCCTTGGGAGCCGTGCAAAATGCTAAAACAATGGCGAATACCAAACAACGCGGTAACCGACCCCATAGGCATACACATCTTACAAGGATTTACATTAAGATTAACCAAATTCATACTCATAGTCTGAAACCTCACTTTATCTCAATCTAATAAATCCCATACAGGACTGTTAATGCTCAGATTAATTTCTTCCACGAAATTTCTTACTCCCTCATACCCAGCTAGTGCATGTTTTCTTTCATGATTATGATCACAAAAAGCTATCCCCAACTTATAAGCCAAAGGCCTTTCTTTAACTCCCCCTACTAATATGTCTGCCTTTTTTTCTTTCATAAATGTCTCAAGCTCTGACGGATTTGCATCATCCATAATAATAGTCCCGGAATTACTTAGTTGACGAATGATATCATAATCTTCTTTTTGTCCTGTTTGTGTACCAACTACAACTGTCTCAATTCCGAGCTCATTAAACTGACGGATAAGTGAGATAGCTTTAAAGCCCCCCCCGACGTAAATAGCAGCTTTTTTACCAACAAGTTTTGGTTTGTACTTATCTAGAAAACTTTGCAATCCAGAACTTTCGGTTTGTATTAATTCTTCTGCCTTAGCTATAACCTCTTCATTACCAACAGCTTGTGCAACTCGCAATATAGAATTACTAGTATCCTCAACTCCAAAGAAGCTAACCTTAATAAAAGGAATACCCCATTCTTCTTCCATCCTTTTAGCAAGATAAGTGCTAGAACCTGCACACTGAACAATATTCAGCGAAGCTTTTGAAGCTGTCTGCAAGGTTTGCATTGAAGCATCGCCGGTAATTGTAGCATTAACTTTGATGCCAATTTTCTTTAAATATCCTTCGATAATCCACATCTCTCCCGAAAGATTATAGTCACCTAAGATGTTGATACTTCCCGGAATTTTTGAACCATCATAAGCAGGAGCTATAACCTTCATTATGGCATCGCAAGCTAACTTATATCCTTGACTCTTAGTTCCTGAAAACCCAGGTGCTTTAACAGGAATAACCAATATTTTGTATTTTTCTGTTGCTGCTCTGCATACAGCCTCTATATCATCACCAATCACGCCAACAATACAGGTAGCGTAAACAAAAATAAGTTTAGCTCCGTGTTTCGCAACAACTTCATCAACAGCAGCTTCAAGAATTTTTGTTCCACCGAAAATAATATCCCGTTCTTTAAGGTCTGTAGAAAAACTATTGCGAAAAACATCGCTGCCGCTAGTTAAACTACCTCTAATATCCCAAGTATAACTTGAACATCCTATTGGTCCATGAATAATGTGGAAGGCATCAGTAATAGGATTTAATACGACACGGGCACCACAATAAACACAGGCCCTTTGGCTGACTGCACCTGATACGCTTTCTTTCTCACAGCTTATGCCACTACCGTCACCCTGACAGCAAAAATCACTGCTTATAATAGATTTTTTTCTTTCTTCTAAGATGTCTGCCGTCATAATATAACCTTCTTTACATTATAGTTAAACAATAAGGGAACTTTTGCTACAATGCCTACGACACTGTACGCAAAAGTTCCCTTGGAAAAGATGAACTACAGTAAATCAGAGTACTATTTCTAAATCTTCATCTGCACAAATACGATCTTGTTTATCCAAAATAGCATTCAAAATCATTTCCACCAAGCGCAGGGCTCCTTTATAACCAACTATAGGTTGCAAAGCGTGAGCATGCCTGTCTAGAACAGGGAATCCTGCTCTAACCATTGGAATATCTTCAGCCTTAGCTATTTGCTTACCATAAGTAGTTCCAATCAAAATATCAACTGTTTCATTTTTAATCCATTGATGTAATTCAAACAAGTCTCCTGCTGCTTTTACTTGGCACTGATCAGCAACACCATATTTATTGAGCAAAACTTGTGCCTTTTTGCTAAAAGAATCCATAGGCGTACCTGTAAGCATATATTTAGGAATCATTCCCATTTCCAAAACAAGGGCTGCAATACCTAAAACAGTGTCAGGATCCCCATAAATAGCAGCTTTTTTACCAAAAACATGTGCAGAAGAATCCAACATAATATCTACTATTTGTCCCCGCTCTTCTTCCAAAGAGTATGGTACTTCTGCATTGGTAAGTCTAGTTAACGACATAATATATGCATCAGTATTTGTTATGCCAATAGGTAACGGCATTATATCAGACTCAATGTTACACTTGCGTTTTAAAACCATACAAGGTTCTTGCTCAGTAATTTCACCTAGTGCAATAATTCTCCTAACAGCTCCTAATTTTTTAATATCAGCTATCTTTGTCCCTCCTTTGGGATACATGCTGTACCTCCCGGTAATAGGAGCATCCATTACTCCGCTGGTATCAGGAAACATAATATAATCGGCTTTGACAAGTTCTGCTATACGTTTCATTTCACGCATATCACCGGGATTCACAAATCCAGGGAAAATGCCAATTTTACCATTACATATATCAGCTTTCTCTGCCAAATATTCTATAAACCCCGCCATCATATTAAAAAACCCATTAATATGAGAACCTACATAACTTGGTGTATTGCAATGAATTACCATCTTCCCTGTTGGTATGTCCATTTGTTGAATATATGTGTTAAGATCATCGCCAATAGTTTCAGATAAACAGGTAGTATGACAGGCAATAATATCAGGATCATATATATCAAAAATGTTTTTTACAGCTGTTTTAACATTACTGCCTCCACCAAAAACACACGCCCCTTCGGAAAAGGAGCTTGTCGTAGCAATAGCCGGTTCCTTAAAATGTCTCGCCAATACGGAACGGTGATAAGATACACAGCCTTGAGAGCCATGACTGTGAGGCATGCACTTGTGCACACCTAAAGCACAGTAAAGTGCGCCTACCGGTTGGCAAGTTTTGCAAGGATTAATACGCAGAGCTTTTCTTTCAGTAATTTCTTTGGGTGTAAGATCTAACATTATTGAGCTCCTCCAATCTTACCCATAAGAGTAGAAGTAGTTTTCCAAGGCGCTTCAATAAGTTTCCACGCAGGTGCATAAATCGCCATGTAAGAATCCCTAGCAAAATTCAGTGCTCCTTGAAAACAAGAGTATGGACCACTATAGTCATATGAATGCAATTGACGTGCTGGCATTCCTGCTTTTACCATCATATATTTGTCTTTGATGCCGGAATAAAAAATGTCAGGCTTAAATATTTCCATTAGTTTTTCTGTTTCATAATGGTTAAAATCATCTACGGTAATCGTGCCTGAGTCCATATCCCGAAACATCCCTTTATATTCCTCAAGTTCAATCTTATCTTTGAGCTCTTCAAAGCGTTCCCTGTCAATGACAAGACGATATTTTGCTTCATCTTTGTTTACCGTTATTTCTTCAATGTTTTTGTTATCCGCATCAAGCTTAATACTAGGAAGCACATCACGACCCTCGTAGTCATCCCTATGGGCAAATTCATATCCGCCAATTACCGTCTTTACCCCTAATTCCTTAAGTAAAGATTGGTAATGATGAGTTCGAGAACCACCTACAAATATACCTGCTGTTTTACCGGCAAGCTTTTCTTTGTAAAAATCTAAATCACCGGTTATAGCAGCATATTCATCCGCTATAACTTCTTCAGTTTTAGCAGTGATAACAGGATCATTAAAATACATTGCCATCTCTCTTAGGCTGCGAATCGTTTCTTGAATGCCTATGCAGTTTACCTTCAGCCAATCAATACCATATTTTATTTTCATCATTTCAGCAATATAGTTAATTGAGCGATGACACATTACAAGATTTAAGTCTGCTATGTGGGAATCCTTAATTCCTTCGTAACTGCCATCTCCTGTAAAAACATTCAGCACTTCATAGCCAATACGCTTTAATACTCTAGAGGTTTCCCAACCATCTCCACCTATATTATACTCACCCAAAATATTAACAGTATGTTTTCCTGCATGGGGAAGAGCATCACCGGTGCCAATAATATGTTTCATCAAACCATTATTCGCTATATGATGCCCCGCGGATTGGCTAACGCCCCTATACCCTTCACAACTAAAAGCCACACATTGAATTTTAAATGCTTCTTGAGCCCAGGTTGCAACAGCTTGAATATCATCACCAATAAGACCTATAGGACATGTTGAGCAAATCAAAACACACTCCGGATGAAAAATTTCAACAGCTTCCTTAATTGCCTGTTTTAATTTTTTCTCACCACCAAATACTATGTCCGATTCTTGCATATCAGTTGTAAAACAATATTGAATGAAATTGCGTCCATCTGGATTATTTGCTTTATTTCGACGAGTTCCCCAAGAATAAAATCCACATCCAACAGGTCCATGAGTAATAGTTACCACATCACGCAAAGGTCCAAGAACAACCCCTTTGCACCCTGCATAACAGCATCCGCGGTTAACCATCATACCTGGAATACTACGACTATTGGCCGCTATCTCTTGAGAAACTCCGCTTTCTTCCAGCTGCACTATGTGATCCTTACGATTTTTAAATACCTTTGCAGTATAATTATCTAAAATTTTTTCACGTTCCTGCATGCCTAAGTTCCTCCTTATTCATGAAATTCTCTGTCCTGCGTTTCGCCGGTACGAATGTTATAACCTAGCCCGATAGGCAAAACGAAAATTTTACCATCCCCGGGATTACCGGTTTGGTTGACTTCGATGATGGTTTTAATTGCAACTGGTACGATTTCATCATCCACGACCAAAGAAAAACAACGCCTAGGAACAAGGCGGATACTTTCTACAATGCTCTCGCCCATTTCATTTGCCGGAACTTCACCTGAATTATCCAAAATTACTTGTCGTGCTATAGAAGCCAGAGGTTTCTTACCACGCCCAACTCCTTTTGAACAAGTAAAAGATGGTAATCCGGCTCTGGCCAAGGCATCCCTTGTATCATTAACTTTGTTAAGCCGTATAAATGCCATAATTTCTTTCATTGTCAGCACCCCCTCATAGCCCCGGTTTACCGGTACTAATAGTGTATGCCTCATCTACTGCCACAACAAAAATACGTCCATCACCGAAGTTACCATTACCTGTTTTGGCAGTTTTCATGATAATGCGAATAATATCATCTTTGTCTTTATCTTCAGCAACAATAATCAATAAATCTTTTTGAATTTCGTCATAATGGACTTCACCAACAGTAATTCCTTTTTGGCGTCCACGGCCATAAACTTCTTCCTTAGTAACGCCAATATATCCCGCATCATGCAACTCAGATAAAACAAAACCAGATTTTTCGGGTCGAACTACCGCACGAATCATAATCATATATTTTCCACCTCTCGCAATTAACTTATTGGTTAGCCTAAAATTCCAAACTCCATTAACAGCTGTTCTAAACGCTCCTGTTCCATTGGTTTTGGAATAATAAACATATCATTACCGTCAATTTTTTTAGCAAGCTGCATATACTCATCAGCCTGCCCGCAAGTAGGATCAAATTCAATAACCGTTTTTCTATTAATTTCTGCACGCTGAACCATGTTGTCACGTGGTACAAAATGAATCATTTGTGTCCCAATTTCTTTGGCAACAGCAGCAACCAAATCTGCTTCACCATCAACATTACGACTATTGCAAATAAGACCACCCAAACGAACACCGCCGGTTTGAGCATATTTTGTAATACCTTTAGCAATATTGTTAGCAGCATACAAAGCCATCATTTCGCCTGAACATACGATGTAAATTTCTTTTGCCTTACCTTCACGAATTGGCATTGCGAAACCACCGCAAACAACATCTCCTAAAACATCATAAAACACATAATCTAAATCAGACTCATATGCGCCTAGTCTTTCCAGCAAAGTAATAGACGTTATTATACCTCGCCCAGCACAACCAACACCTGGTTCTGGGCCACCTGACTCTACACATCTAATTCCACCATAGCCGGCTTTTAATACTAAATCCAATTCAACATCATCACCGGCTTCACGTAAAGTGTCCAAAACAGTTTGCTGTGCCAATCCACCCAGTATTAACCTAGTCGAATCAGCCTTGGGGTCGCAACCAACAATCATGATTTTTTTACCCATTGTGGCCAGTCCTGCATTAAGATTTTGGGTAGTTGTAGATTTTCCAATACCGCCTTTACCATAAATAGCTACTTGTCTCATTTGAACTTCCCTCCAAACTATTATTTTCCCCATAGTTTAATACGCTTTAAATAATAAAAAAAACAGCCTTCGGCATGATGAAACCATACCATCAGACTGCTTTGTCGCTGCTGCTACAGACAGACCTTTGAACCTTCCAAAGTTTATTATTTGAATTACGCAAAAACTCGAGTGGAACTTAGTCAAAAGCTCACTATTTACTCTTTTGCTAAGAACTTAGACAAATACTACTATAAAAACAATCCCTTGTCAATAGATTTTAGGTCACATTAAAAATACTTTTTTCATTAAAAATGTCTATTTGTTTACATTACCGCCTTACTTTATGTATTTGTGTAATTTTTTTATTGTATTCCCTTCGAAATTGCAGTATTATGATAGTCAAATTATGCAAAACAAAATCAGTTGCATATGTTTGTACTTAAGGGAGGATAGTATTGTATGGCAGAAAAAATAGCTTTAATGGTAGATAGGGAAAAAAGACTTACGAACTTTGCAGACTCTGCATATCTAAAAATTATTGCCAAAAACAATGGTATATGGCAGTGCGAAAAAATATTACCGCTAGATTTAAATGTAACTAGTACTAATGAATTGCGTATAAAAATACATGCTATTATTAATTCTATTAATGACTGTAAAATACTTTTATCTGCCGGTATCAGTGGGATTCCCTATTACATTTTTGATAAAATGGGTTTTTCTATATTTGAAGCCGCCGGCGAAACACCTGAAATCTTAGAGGAAATTGTTAGCGAAACGCAAAATAATAAAAAAACACTTA
>JAAYAE010000065.1 GCA_012719555.1 Acholeplasmataceae bacterium
TTATAGTATATTAAGTAAATTATGCAATAAATGACTGTTTTATTGTAAATTACCGTTGACAATATGTTTCATTAGTGTTATATTATCTCCCAACAGGATATTCTAAATGCAAAGAACAGGACATGAAAATCAAGAAAAGTCTTTTTCAGAGAGTTGCTTGTGGCTGCGAGAGCAATAAAGATTCCTGATTTTCCTCCCCTAGGAGCAGGAAACCGAACAGAGTAGGTTGTCCCCGGTATTTTACCGTTATCAAAACGCAGACTTTCTTTGACCAAGTCTGTGGCAGAATAGTTGCGTTTTGCCTCAATGAAGTGGTAACGCGAAGCAATCCTTCGTCTTCATTATAATGGAGATTAAGGATTTTTTTATTGCCCTTATCTTTAAATCCTATTGTTTTTTTAGAATCCTGAAACGTTTTATATTCAGAAAGAGGGAGTGCTTATGAATGGTTTAACGATTGTTGTTTTTGCTATCATCATTTTTATCTGTGCATATCTTGGCTATGGCCGCTGGTTAGAAAAAACCTGGGGTATAGACGAGAAAGCAAGAACCCCTGCTTATAAGTTTGAAGACGGGCAAGACTATTCTCCTGCTTCAAAACTTACAGTATTTTCGCATCAGTTTTCGTCGATAACCGGTGCCGGACCTGTTACAGGTCCAATCATTGCCGCAATGTTTGGTTGGCTGCCTGCGTTTTTGTGGCTGTTGGTGGGCGGAGTATTTTTTGGTGCGGTTCAGGATTTTGTTGCCCTATATGCCTCTGTAAAAAATGACGGCAAGTCTTTAGGCATGATTATTGAAAAATATGTGGGTAAGACCGGCCGTCGACTTTTTATCTTATTTTGCTGGCTCTTTACTTTACTTGTTATCGCCGCGTTTTCTGATATTATAGCCAGTACTTTCAATGGATTTGCTAAAGACGGAACCTTGGCTGTTCCAAATGCTGCCGCCGCCTCCATTTCCATGCTTTACATTTTCGTTGCGATCGCATTTGGCGTCTTCATCCGAAATGTTAAACCTTCCAGCGCCTTCCAACTTATTGTTGGCATCGTGCTTATCATAGCAATGTTAGCTATAGGGATTAAATATCCAATGTATTATTCAAGGGTAACTTGGCTTTATGTGGTTTTTGCGTATTGCTTTGCTGCTTCTATTATGCCCATGTGGCTTCTTATGCAGCCCCGTGACTATCTAAGTTCCTTTTTACTACTTGGCATGGTTGCAGGTGGCGTTATCGGCATCCTAGTTGCCAATCCAACCATTAACATGCCTGCTTTTGTTGGTTTTGAAGTTAATGGTAAAATGCTTTTCCCCATTTTATTTATTACAATTGCCTGTGGTGCAGTTTCCGGTTTTCACAGCCTGGTATCCTCAGGTACGTCTTCTAAGACTGTTTCCAATGAAAAAGATATGCTTTGTGTCGGATACGGTTCCATGCTCGTAGAGTCCACCCTCGGCGTTGTATCCTTGGTTATTGCTTGCTCAGCTGCGCAAAACGGTGTTTTGCCTAAGGGTACCCCTTTCCAAATTTTCTCATCAGCTATTGCTGGATTTTTTACCATGTTTGGTCTTCCTATAAGCATTTCAGCCTGCATTATAACTATGTGCGTATCTGCTCTAGCAATGACCACAATTGATTCTGTTGCCCGTATCGGCCGCATGTCCTTCCAAGAATTGTTCACGCCGACGAATGGTGAAGAAATGAGTACTGTGCAAAAAATTTGTACCGGAAAATATTTTTCTACTCTCATTACACTTTTCTTCAGTTACTTACTCTGCTTAGGCGGATATATGAACATTTGGCCACTTTTTGGTTCAGCAAATCAATTACTTTCAGCTTTAGTTCTTATTGCTATGGCGGTATTCTTGCGTACCACCGGTCGTAAAGGCTGGATGTTATATGTTCCTATGGCTTTCATGCTCTGCGTTACAATGACTGCCTTAGTAATGTCCGTATATGGGATTTTCACAAAGATCACCAATGGTGGGTTCGTTTTCATGATAGATGGTTTGCAGCTTGTTCTTGCTATTGCCCTTATGGTTCTGGCCGTCCTTGTTGTTAAACACTGTGGTAAAGAACTCTTAAGTGGTAAAATAGAAGAACAAAAAAACACAATATAATTAATTTTAACTCCCAAGTATTGGTATGAAAAATCATACCAATACTTTTTTTACTAAAACAACCACTTTATTAAAGACGTAATACAATATATATTTACGCAACAAAAAAGCACGCCACAAAGGGCGTGCTTCTCGTTTTTGTCGTTTGTGGTTTCTATCGCTCTTTTCCCGAAGGATAAGGTGCTCATAGAAACGTAATAGAAGTAAAGGGTGATACTACTTTCACTTACAAGGTACTACATTCCAAATACTTACTTGCTCATAAAGCTCGTTGTATCTACGTTTGCATTACTATATCTGTGTTTCAGTAATTGCCCTTTTAACCCGCTATATCTTACAGACGAACAACGTTTGCAGCTTGCTCACCGCGGTTTCCTTCGACAACGTCGAATTCAACAGATTGACCTTCTTCGAGGGTTTTGAAACCATCGGATTGGATTGCGGAGAAATGTACGAATACGTCGCCACCATCTTCACGTTCGATAAAACCATAACCTTTTTCTGCGTTAAACCATTTTACTTTGCCAGTCATATTTCTTGGCCTCCTAAAAAATAAAAATTTCCGAAAAAAATAATTTCCAAAGTTCTCGCACGACCGAAGCCGCACAAATCCGTTAGTCCTTCTTTTTTCTACCCTGTCATTATAACACGCTGTTTCTGCTTTAGCAAGCAAATAAAAGAGATTTTTATTTGCTTAATTTGAAATGACAGTTTTTTCTAACAACTCGTTATTCATGGTGGAGACTAGCGCTTCTTTATCTTCCTTCTTAAGTTGCTTTAAGGCATATTCACGCTTTAAAGCTGCTGATCTATCTGCAACTTCTTCAAAATATACTAACTTCACAGCTGCGAAAGTTTTGGTATATTTGGCACCTTTGCCACTGGCATGCTTCTTCATTCTTGCAGCCAAGTCGTTGGTCCAGCCTGTATATAAAGAATTATCTTGACAGCGTATCATATAAACATAAACTGACAATTATTTCACTACTTCCACTTTTTCCATAGCAATTTCGGTTACTGGGCGATCACGAAAATCGGTCTTTGCTACGCCGATTTTGCGAACAACATCTATTCCCTCTACTACCTTGCCAAAAACTGCGTGATGTCCGTCTAACCAAGGCGTTGGAGCCAAGGTAATAAAGAACTGGCTGCCACCGGTATTAGGTCCGGCATTTGCCATAGAAAAATATCCTTCATCATCATGTGTTAGTCCAGGTCCAAATTCATCAGGAATCTGATAGCCAGGTCCACCCATCCCGGTGCCGGTAGGATCTCCACCTTGGATCATAAAACCATCGATAACACGATGAAAAACGACTCCATCATAAAATCCCTTGTTAACCAAGGAAATAAAATTCTCTGTGGTTTTTGGTGCTTTGTCTTCAAACATTTCAGCGACAATAGTACCCATATTAGTTTTAATGCTTACTTTTCTGTTTTCGCTCATAGTCTTACTCCTTTTCTTTTTTGTCAAAGATTGCTTTTTGTACTGCCATAGACAATAAGTATGCTCCTACACCCATAGCCGCTGCCCAAGCCGGTGCCATGTCCAATGCAACCTGATCCCCATGAAACCAAGCCAAAAGAAAATTGAACACCAAAAACAATCCTTGTGCAGCTTGCAGGCGTCTCGGATTAATACGAACACCATTTTTTTCTCCCTTAAATTTAGTCACTGCCGCCATAGAAATAGCCGGCAAAAATAAAATAAAGGTAACTGCCATTAAGTATAAATATATACTGCTAATTACTACGGGTTCATTGGTTATATTCGCCGTTGCTGTAACAGCAAAAGCTAATCCTCCAATATATAAACTACGGAAATAACCACCTTTAAGTTGGCTCTCCATAACATAGGCAACACCTGTCAAAGTAGGATACAGCCACAAGCCATCTTTTCCTAAAAAATAAGAAACTATAATCAAAATCGCATTATCACCGATTTTGTGCCTGCATCCGGAAGTCTGACTAATTAAGCGCAGAATAAATACCAACCACAAAAGTGTTAACACATTGCCGATTCCCAAAGTAATGGCCATTATAATGGAAATTCCCCCACCAATAATGCCACCAAGCTTTCTATCTGGGTCCAGCTCTTGTGCCAGCAACCACACAAAGAAAAACTGCATAGCGACATTTAAACCAAAATACGTGGCGTTATCCGAACTATCACCTTGCATTACTTTAAAAAGCGTCCCGGCAATAGCGCTAAGTGCTGTAAGCATTAACGCAATTCTAGTAACTCCGTCAGAAAAATCTATCATACGCCCTAAACCAAAATAGCCGCCTTCTTCATCTCGACTATTTCGTAAAAATTTATTTTCCTTTTTTTCCGCCATCTTTTCTCCCTCAAGGAACGATATCCAATCGTCTCCTATTATGTAATATTAAACTATCTTATGCCCATCATAGCGCTCACCTGTATTATCGGGTAAAAATCCATAACGTTCAGCCCACAAAGTTTTATATTTTAGTGCATTCGCGTAAATGTCCTCCAAATGCTCCGGCGGTAAAGTTTTTATGATTTTGCCGGGGACGCCTACAACCAATGAATTCGGAGGTATAATAGTATTTCTGGTTACTAGGCAACCAGCACCTATAATGCTGCCCGTGCCAATTACAGACCCATCTAAAACAGTAGCGCCAATACCAATAAGGCATTTATCCTCAACAGTACAAGCATGCAAAGTAGCACAGTGACCAACAGTAACGTAATCCCCTATAATACAGCCAAAATCATCTGACACATGCAGGCAACTATTATCTTGAACATTGCTATATGCGCCAATTTCAATTCTGTTTACATCGCCGCGTACAGTAACATTATACCAAACACTGCTATATTCTTTCATTTTCACAGTACCAATAACAGCCGCACCATCAGCAACCCAAGCTTGTTTATCAATTTCCGGATATTTTTTACCAAAAAATACAATCATACTAATACCTCCCTTAATAATTACATACCATTATAATACATTTATTAGTTTCTAAACAAGCTTATTACTATAACATTTTAACCTTACGCACATAAATATGTATGCCGGCAAGTATTAATATAACTCCTGTTAGTGCCAATATTTCGTCAATAGCTAAGTAAGCCCCCAAAAATCCTCCCGCCAACGGACCGATAGCTCCACCCAATTGGTCTGCAGACGTTGTTAAACCAA
>JAAYAE010000066.1 GCA_012719555.1 Acholeplasmataceae bacterium
ATATTACCGCCGAACAGTTAGAAGTACTGCAAGCAGACCGGCGCTCTGGGGTACAAAAATTATTAGCTGCTTATTATAAGCATATAGATGACGAAGCAAAAGAAGCGGAGCGTTTTGCCAACATGCTTGTTTTTGAAAAAAAATACTGGCAGCAAGGCATTAAATATGTTGCTGGGTGTGACGAAGCGGGTAGAGGACCTTTGGCGGGACCTTTAGTTGTTGCAGCGGTAATATTGCCTGAGGGAATTTTTATTAGAGGATTAAATGATTCAAAAAAATTAAGCGCGGTCAAACGTGAGAAGCTCTATGCTGAAGTATATGAGAAAGCTATAAGTATCACTGTTAACGTAGTAGGGCCTAAAGATATAGACGAGCTTAATATTTATCAAGCAACTAAAATAAGCATGGAAAAGTGCTTGATTAATTTGCAACCTTACCCTCAGACGGCTCTTATTGATGCCATGCCTGAAAATATTACCGGTATGACCACGGAATCTCTCATTCATGGTGACGCTCGCAGTGCTAGTATAGCAGCAGCTTCTATTATTGCCAAAGTAACTAGGGATAGAATTATGATAGAATTAGATAAAGAATATCCTCAGTATGGTTTTGCAGGCCATAAAGGTTATGGCAGTCAAAGTCACATGGATGCTATTGCGGAATTTGGCCCAACTAAGTGGCATAGAAGAAGCTATGAACCTGTGAAGGGTTTATGCATAAAACAAGATATAGGGGAAGGAGTAGACGAAAACATTCTTACAAAACTCAAATAGAAAGGAGTTGTGGCTTTGCATTCTCGTGCTCAATTTGGTAAGTGGGGTGAGGACGTTGCCTGTCGTTATTTGGCCCAACAGGGGTATACAATATTGACGCGCAACTATCGTTCCACTTTTGGCGAAATTGATATTATCGTGGAAAAGAAAGGTGAGATAACTTTTATTGAAGTAAAATCCAGGAAAACCCTGATGTTTGGCACGCCGGCAGCGGCGGTGACAAAATCTAAACAAACAAAAATTCATAGCACGGCATTTCAATACTTACATACTTGTACTAAACGTTATAGACAATTTTGGTTCGATGTAGTGGAAATATATGTAGTTGATGGTAAAACCACTATTAATCACATTCAGCACTGTTTTTAAAATATTCGTAATAGGTGGGATAGAAATGTACGCAAAAACTTATGGAGAAACAACATGTGGTATAGATGGAGAAGAAATAATTGTTGAAGTAGACATAGCTAATGGGTTACCGGGCTTTGATATTGTAGGGTTACCGGATACAGCGGTAAAAGAATCACGAGAGAGAGTAAAAGCAGCAATTAAGAATTCTGGTTTTCGTTTCCCCAGCGTGCATATTACTGTAAATTTAGCACCGGCAGATTTAAAGAAAGATGGATCAGGGTTAGATTTGCCCATAGCTACAGGTATTTTACTGGGGACAGGGCAAATAACCTGTGCAAATATAGATGACATTATTTTTGCCGGAGAATTGGCTTTAGATGGAAGTATTCGCGAGATTAAAGGCATATTGCCAATGATAATGCGGGCAAAAGAAGTAGGGAAAAAAGAGATTTTCATTCCGCAAGGGAACACTGCGGAAGGTGAATTAGTGGATGGAATTATAGTTTATACTCCTAAGACCTTGGAGGAAATGACCAAACACTTAAATGGAAATATTAAGCTAACCCCATTGCCAAAGCATGAACTTAAACTAGATAGCAATTATCCAACCCAAGTAGATTTTTCTGACGTACAGGGCCAAATAGTTGCCAAAAGAGCTTTGGAAATAGCTGCAGCAGGTGGGCATAATGTACTCATGATTGGAGCACCCGGTGCAGGTAAAACTATGCTGGCACGACGGCTGCCAACTATTTTGCCTCCAATGACCGAAGAGGAGGCTTTAGAAGTTACCAAAATTTATAGTATTTCAGGACTTTTGAGCAGGACACGCGGCTTGGTTTTAGAGCGGCCGTTTCGCAGTCCTCATCATACTATCTCCCATAATGCTCTTATAGGTGGTGGCAGCGTTCCTAAGCCCGGAGAAGTAACTCTTAGCCATAATGGAGTCCTCTTTTTAGATGAACTGCCAGAGTTTTCGCGCAGTGCCTTAGAGGTATTACGTCAGCCTTTGGAAGATGGTTTTGTAACTATTAGCAGGGTACAGGCTTCATTATCTTTTCCTGCTACTTTTATTCTAGTATCAGCAGAAAATCCTTGTCCCTGCGGGTTTTATGGGGAAGATGACGGCGTGCATGAATGCACATGCCGTCCTAATGAAATTGAACGTTATCAAAAGAAAATATCGGGGCCTTTGTTAGATCGCATAGACATCCAAATTCAGGTTCCACGACTAAATTATAAAGACATGAAAAACACCTTACCTGTAGAAAGTTCTGCTACTATTAGAACCAGAGTAAAAGCAGCACGAGAGATACAATTGAACAGACTTAAAGGCACAAAACTTCATTGTAACGCAGATATGGGACACAAAGAAATAAAGCAGCACTGTTCTCTTGATTTTCAGGCAGAAGTGCTTTTGGAAAAGTATTTTGTAGGACTGGGACTGAGTGCCAGAAGTCATGATCGTATTATAAAAGTAGCACAGACTATAGCTGATTTGGATGCTAGCAGGATTATTACCGGCAGGCATATTTCCGAAGCTATTCAATTGCGCACAAGTAATCAGGGATAAAAGGGTTTTCTTTTCCGATTTCTTAGTTTATAATAACCACGTATATCTTTTGTTGGGAGTTGTTCATATGCCGTTATTGCTTATTTCATATTTTATTATAGGACTAGTAGTAGGAAGTTTCCTTAATGTCTGTATTTACCGCATACCGGAGGGACGGTCTATTATTTCACCACCATCGTCCTGCGGTACTTGTGGCCATGTATTAGGACCTCTAGATATGATACCTGTACTCAGCTATATTTTTTTGGGTGGTAAATGCCGCTATTTCGGCACAGCCTATAGCCCACGCTATGCCTTAGTTGAACTACTGACAGGGTGTTTATTTGTTCTTTGTGGTTTACAATACTTACCTGGGATTGCCTTGTTTTTAGTATTTGCGTTCGTTGCTTCTTTGGTAGTTATAACCTTTGTGGATTTTGACCATCAAATTATTTTAGATCAGGTACTGATTTTCATGTTGGTTTGTGGTATAGGCTATGTAGCAATCTATTCCAAAGACTATTGGGGCGCTCTTTATGGTATGCTCATTTCAGGCGGACTCATGTTGCTGATATATTTTGTTAGCCGTGGTGGAATGGGTGAAGGCGACGTGAAATTAAGCTTTGTTTTAGGCGTGTGGTTGGGTTGGAAAGCCGTTTTGGTGTGCCTGCTTTTAGCCTTTGTTATGGGTGGTGTTATTGGTACGTTGCTCTTAGCTACAGGTATTAAAGGACGCAAGGATCCTATACCTTTTGGCCCATACTTGTGTTTAGGTGCCTATATAGCACTTTTATATTCTCCATACATAATTTTTTATTATTGGCATTTTTTCATATAAAAAGATTACCTGAAGTTCTAATATGGTATAATTACCGAAGGCATGCTAATCTTAATTAATTTTAAAACAATTGTTTTTTTTGCACAAAAAATTCACTTGGGAAGGATTAAAATGATGCATATTAAATCCTTAATCAATAAAATATTTTACCCTCGCCCAGAAGTGGTTTTGGGTGTGGATATTGGTTTTGACAGAGTTAAAGTTGTCCAGCTTAATATGAAAGGTAGAGGTATGCCGGAAGTTACTGACTATGTGTTGGCAGATTTGCCACAAGAACTTCGGGGTACAGGTTTAACTACAAATACAGAGGACATAGCAAATTTTCTTTCGGATTTAATTAAAAAGCATGGTTTTGGAGCCAAAGATTGCGTTTTCAGTATCGGTGGCAGAAATGCCTTTGTGCGTGAAATAACTATGCCTCCTATGTCAGAGGAAGAAATGCAGCAGGCAATAACTTGGGATTCTGCTCAGTATGTTCCCTATGAGGCAGATACTTACTATGTAGATTTTGCTGTTTTTGGAGAATTAAATGAAGAGGGACAGCAACCCGTAATTCTTGTGGCGTCACCTAAAGATGTGGTGGACGCCTTACTTGATGTGGGAGAGGCTTTAGAACTTAATATTCTTAAACTTGATATTGATGTTTTGTCTTGGTATAGAACTATGCCTGATAAATATTCTGATTTTATTCTTTTGCACTTAGGAAGAACATATTCATTAATGACTATTTTCCAAAAGGGAGCTCCTGTAGCACAAAGGAGTATTCAAACAGGGGGATTAACTTTCGGGAAAATAATTGCTGAAAATATGCATGTAAGTATCTCTGACGCAATGGAGATTTTGCGTACAGAAAATTTATTGCAAAGTAAAGCTGTTGAAAAAGAACCAGTGCGAGAAGCGTTGCTGGGAGCTGTTAGTGAACTTATTAAGGAATGTCGTCGTACCGGGGATTACTATATCCTTAATAAAAAAGAAGCATCTTTTACACATCTAGTTTTGGTTGGCAGCGGCGCTTCCTTAGTTGGGATGCCGGAAATAATGGATGAACAATTGGATATAAAGGTGGAGCGTTTTAATATTTTAAAAGTAGTGAATTTTTATTCGCGCTTTGAGAAAAATAAGGTGCAAGCAAATGCCGCTTCGTTAGGTGTAGCTATTGGCGCAGCTATGGCTGGAGGTGCTGAGGATGATTAATATTAACCTTATCCCTCTAGAGAGGCGCAAAAAAGGTTTTCCCATTTATAAGCTTTATATTTTTATTATATATGCTATTTTAGCAATCACACTTTTATTATGGGCCTACAATCTTTTTATGTTTAAATATAGTGAGTCAAAACTTAGTACGGTACAAGGC
>JAAYAE010000067.1 GCA_012719555.1 Acholeplasmataceae bacterium
AATATATGTACAGTATCAATTGAAGATAAATATATAAACCGCAGGAGGCTCAATCATGGATAAAAATCACGCAAAAATGGACAAAGTAAGTTGTGCCATTCTAGCTGCTTTTATTTTAATGAGTGGAACCCATTTTAGCTGTCGTTACGATGTTGGCGCCCTTGTAGATACCATGTTTCAGAAAGTTTCTGCAGAAACTTATCTACGAGAAACTTCCCATACAACACAAGTAGCCTTGGCTGCCCCAACAGCTAATGATAGCGCTGAAGAGGCTTTAACCACAGTGACAAAGTCTATTGCACGTAATCCTTTTGCCGTTCCGGCCGGAGCTATGCCTGTAAATACTACTTATGTACCTGCGGGCGTTAACGGCAGTAATAATAACATGAATAATAATAAATCCGTACAACCAAAAGTCCCTGCAGCCCCTAGTGCTCCTATACTACAGGGTATTGTCCAAAGCGGCAGTAAGAGTATGGCAATTATTGAATACATGGGAACCAGTAAAGCTTATAGTTTGGGTCAAGAAGTTGGCGGATACACTTTGGAAAGTATTGGAGCTAGGTCTGTGTCTCTTGGTGGTGAGCAAATAAGCATAGGAGGTAACGGTTAATGACCTTCGACATAAGGCCTTTACGGGCTTTGGTTTTAGCCTTCCTTTTAGTAATAGGCAGCTTTTCCACTTGCGTGGCTGCGGAAAATGTATCACTAACAATTCAAAAAGGTGACATTCGTGACGTGTTGGCTGCGCTCTCGGCAATTTCCGGGCAAAGTATCGTTACAGATGATAGTGTCAAGGGAACAATTTCCATAGACTTGGAAAATGTTCCTTTTACTACTGCTCTAGATCTGGTCACTCGCTCTAAAGGCCTAGCCTATAAAACCGTTAGTAATGTTATAGTGGTGTCTTCCTACGAAAATATTAATAAATTTTTTGGCAATGTTGGCGTCTACAAGTTGCAATATGCTAAAGCTTCTGAAGTTTTAGATACTTTGAAAACAATTATAAAAGGAGATGGGCTTAGTGCCGATGCCGTTACCAATTCTATCGTCTTTACCGGTAATGGGGGCGAAGAGGCCAAGCTCCGTGATGCACTGACACTTCTGGACGTAGCAACTAAACAGGTAACCTTAGAAGCAAAAATTATCGCTATAAGTGTAGAAGATGAAAAGAATCTCGGTGTTACTTGGGATTGGACTGTCCTCCCACAATCCGAAGATACAGGCAGCAGCAGCTCTTCAAAATATGGTGGTATTATTGACCTAAGTCATGGTTATACTGCTCGTTTTCAGGCAACGGTAAATGCTTTGATTACCAATGGTAAAGCCAAAATATTAGCAACTCCTCGAATTATAACCATACCGGGAAAGGCAGCCAGTATCTTCATTGGCGACCATATTCCCGTACTAACTGATAAGATTGAAAATGGTACTACTACTACCACTACGTCCTATGTAGATGCCGGTATTAAACTTTCCTATACGCCTATAGTAAGCGATGATGGCTATATAACTTCCGTAGTGCATACCGAAGTTAGTACGCCAACTTTGGTATCCGAGCTTAAAAATTACAAAATCACCAGCCGAACTGCTGACACTAATGTACGTATGCGCAACGGTGAGACCCTTGTTATTGGTGGTTTAATCAATGAGGAAGAACAAAAAAGTTTTAAAAGCATTCCTTTCCTTTCCAATATCCCCTTGTTAGGGGAATTATTCAAAAGCAGAAGTACAACCAAGAGTAAAACAGAAGTAATGATGATACTTACACCATACATTACTAATGCCGGAGAATCTCCCGCTATATATAACGACAAGGTTAAAAATGCTTCCTTGACTGCGGTACCGGGTTCTCAAGAAGAAGAAGAGGCCAAACGCATTAAACGTGAAGAGCAGAGCATAAGTGGAGAAAAAGTTGATGCTTCACTTAGCCCCGTAAAAAAAGAAACTATGCGGCAGCGGTTTGACGCAAGGATAGCCGAACAGCAAACAAATGAAAATAGTTGACAATAATGCCAAAGCACCTGACTCATTTAAGATGAGACAGGTGCTTTTTTAATCAGCTTACATTACGCGCTTTATTTGTTTCTTATTGTCCTTACAACCTCTTCAATATTAGGATTAGCTAATATACCACTTATCATGGCACATCCTGCAATCCCGCAGCTCATTACTTGCCTGTATTTATCTACACCAATACCGCCAATTCCTACAATAGGAATATGCACTGCCTCCTTTATTGCGCGCAATCTTTCCAGCCCAACCGCTTTGGCATCCAACTTACTACCTGTAGGATATATGGCCCCTACGCCCAAATAATCAGCCCCACGTTTTTCTGCGTCTAAGGCTTCGTCCACTGTGTGAGCAGAAATACCAATAATCGTATCTTCTCCCAATTGCCTTCTGGCTTGCTCTATATTATCATCTTCCTGACCTAAATGTACCCCTGCTGCACATATTTTCTGAGCCACAGTAATATTATCGTTTATAAGCAAAGGTACTTTATAACTATCACAAAGTATTTTTACTTTTTCTCCTATTTTTAAAAAAGTTGGCAAATCTATATTTTTTTCACGTAACTGCACTAAAGTTACTCCCCCACTAAGTGCCGCTTCTAAACAGACATAAAAATCCCTGCCCGCAAGATATTGCCTATCAGTAACTAAATATATGCCATAATCTATACTTGGTTTCATAGCTTATCTCCCCTAAAACCCTCCGCTGCCTTAAGGCCAGTTAAGTTACTAACCGCATCAAAAAGCTTTACCTTAAAAGTACCTAATCCATCCACACCGTTTAATGCAGCAGCATGCTCTGCCGCCACATTCATGGCTGTAATGCCAAAAAGTGCAGCTGAAAAATAGTCATCGCTCACTGCCGCCCCACAGGCAATTAGAGTAGTTGTCATACAACCGGTTCCTGTTACTTTGGCTAATAGTTCATGCCCATTACGCCCAATAACTACTTGCTTGCCATCACTAACGGCATCAATAGCGCCTGTAACAGCTACTACACAGTTAAATTTTTTAGCAGCCTGAAGGGCAAATTCTCCTTTAATATCACAATCTATGCCGGCATCCACACCCTGACCAAAGTTATTATCCCCCAAAAGCGCTCTGCATTCAGCATAATTACCACGGATAATTTGTACCCTGTTCGTTATTAATTCTATAGCCATATCTAAGCGCATTTTTGTAGCCATAACCCCTACAGGATCTAAAACAATAGGAATTCCCCGCATTTTAGCAATTTTGGCAGCAGCTAACATAGAAGCAAATTTTATTTTATTTACAGTCCCTAAATTAAGCACTAACGCATCTGCGTTTCCTGTAATATCAGCCATCTCTTCCAACGCATCGGCCATAACAGGGGCCGCTCCAAAACATAAGGTAATATTAGCACAATCACTGGCAGTTACATAGTTTGTTATATGATGAATTAAAGGTTTATGCTTTTTAATACTAAGATCTATTATTCTAAATTTTTCCAGCAGCAACTTCATTCTTCATATCCTGCTTTCCTGAACATCTTTACAAAATGGTGCGTAGGACCACACCCCTTACCAATATCCAAAGCGTGTTTAATTGCCAACGTAACATATGCTTTACTCTCTTTTACTGCTTCAGGCAAATGCAAACCTTGTGCCAAATTTGCCGCCAATGCCGATGATAAAGTGCACCCTGTCCCATGTGTATTCTTAGTAGCAATCTGCTCACCTGCAAACCACATTCCTCCGTTAGCGGTATAGAGAAAATCATCAGCAGATTTGTCTAAATGGCCACCTTTTATCAAAACATTTTTTGCCCCTAAGGCTAAAATTTTCTTAGCCGCTTTTATCATTGCTTCCCTATCTTGTACAGCGAACCCAACTATGCGTTCCGCCTCCGGTAAATTAGGTGTTACCAATGTTGCTAAGGGCAAAAGTTTTTCTACAAGAGCACTACAAGCATCAGGCGCCAATAAATCAAACCCACTTTTAGAAACCATAACCGTATCCAAGACAATAATAGGAGGCTTATAGTAAGCAAGCCTTTCCGCAATTATATTTATAATATTTACTTGAGAAACCATTCCTATTTTTACCGCGTCTACTCTAATATCTGAAAAAATAGCATCTATTTGTGCCGCTACTACTTCCTCATCTATATTCTGCACCATAGTTACACCTTGAGTATTTTGTGCCGTTACAGCAGTTATAACACTCATACCAAAACAACCATGAGCTGCGAAGGTTTTTAGGTCAGCTTGTATTCCAGCACCACCGGACGAATCCGAACCTGCAATAGTCAACAAATGTTTCATATTTCCTCCTATCATCAAAACAGGCACAGGCTGAAACTTACAGCTTGTGCCTGTTGATGTTTTAGTTAATTTTTTGAACCATAGCTACTATATTTTCCACCGTAAATCCATATTTTTCATAAACTACGTCACCGGGCGCTGAAGCTCCAAACTTATTAATACCAATGACGCGCTCATCACTGCCGGTATATTTACTCCAACCAAAAGGGATTCCTGCTTCAATAGCAATCCTAGGTATACCCGTTGGCATAACACTTTCTTTATACGATTGGTTTTGTTTATCAAACATATCCCATGAAGGCATGGAAACAACGCTTACATTGATTTTTTTCTCAGCCAAAGCTTTTTGTGCCGCCAGAGCCAAAGACACTTCACTTCCTGCGGCTAAAAGCACTGCTTTTAGCTTATTAGGGGTACCTGGATTTAAGACATAAGCCCCTTTTACTGCATTAGTCCTAATCAAATCTTTGTATTCTGTTAATACCGGTAACTTTTGACGACTTAATAACAAGCAAGTCGGTTGTTCGGCATTAAGGCAAGCACTACGCCAGGCTACGGCAGTTTCCAGAGCATCAGCAGGCCTAAACACAGAAACGTTTGGCATCATTCGTAAACTCATTGTTTGCTCAATTGGTTGATGTGTTGGCCCATCTTCGCCCAAAGCTATACTATCGTGTGTCAAAACATAAATACTACGAATCCCCATTAATGCGGACATACGCACCGCGGGCCGTAAGAAGTCTGCAAATACCAAAAATGTTCCGCCGTAAGGAATGAACCCTCCATGCAAAGCCAGCCCATTTAAAATAGCACCCATAGCATGTTCACGCACACCAAAATGCATATTACGTCCGCTTGGATTAGCCGCAGAAAAATAACCTTCTGCTTTTACTACAGTTTTATTAGAAGGCCCTAAATCCGCACTTCCACCCACTAAGGCCGGAATCATTTTAGAAAGCGTCTGCAATATTTCGCCGGAGGCTTCGCGTGTAGAAGTTTTAGCTACATTAGCAAATATTTTCTCCAAATCTGATTGGGCAATACTAAGCTTACCCATAAGTCTATCCTGCAGTTCTTTGGAAAGTTCAGGATAAGCTTTGGCATACTTCTTCATCATGCCTTCCCAAGCAGCTTGATTTTTTTTGCAGACGGATAATTTGCCGGCAAAATATGTCTTAACTTCATCTGGCACATAAAAAGTTTTTTTAGGATCCCAACCCGCTTTTTCTTTAGTCAGAGAAACATTCTCTACACCTAAAGGCTCTCCATGCGCAGCTGCGCTGTCTTGTTTAGGACTGCCAAACCCAATATGAGTATCAACAATAACCAAAGAAGGATGTTTTTTATCAGCTCTCGCCGCTTTTATAGCAGCAATCATAGCATCCAAATCTTCCGAGGAAGCTACCTTTAAAACTTGCCAGCCATAAGCCTCAAAACGTTTACCTACATCTTCGCCAAAAGCTATATCTGTCTTGCCTTCAATAGTTATTTTATTATTGTCATACAAGAAAATCAACTTACCTAACCCTAATGTTCCTGCTAAAGATGCCGCTTCCGAAGAAATACCTTCCATCAAATCGCCATCGGAGGTCAAGCCATAAGTATAGTGATCTACTACTTTAAATCCTTTTTTATTATACTTGGCAGCCAACATTTCTTCTCCAATAGCAAAACCAACAGCCATAGCAAATCCGTGCCCTAAAGGACCGGTAGAGGCCTCTACGCCTGCAGTTTGACCATACTCCGGGTGTCCCGGTGTCTTGGAATCCCATTGGCGAAAGTTTTTCAAATCTTTAATACTAAGACCAAAACCTGCCAAATGTAACATAGAGTAAAGTAACGCCGAACCATGCCCAGGCGACAAAATAAAGCGATCACGATTAAACCAACTTGGATTCTTTGGATTATATTTAATGAACCTATCCCAAAGAACATACATCAAGGGAGCTACTCCCAAAGGGAAACCCGGATGTCCTGAATTTGCAGCTTGTACCTGGTCTACGGAAAGAAAACGCAGCGTATTAATCGCGACTTGGTCAATTTTTTTCATTGATGGATTCTCCTTATAATATCTTTCTCTAACCTTCCCCCATGCAATGGGCTAATGCTTCAGTGCTTTTCACTTAAGGGAATTTCTTCAGAAAACAGAGTATATTTACTAGATAATTTATACTCATATTGTTTAATTATAAAGTAAAATCTCTAAAAAATAAAGTCTATTCTTGTTTTAACAACAATTTTACAATATCTGCACGGCTGACTATACCAATTAATTTACTGCCATCCACTACCGGTATTTGTTTAATATTGTTATTGAGCATAAGCCTGGCGACTTCGCTAATATCCGTATCTTCCTTAACCGTTATTAAATCTTCAGTCATAATGTCTGAAGCAGTTTGAGCTAGAATTTTCTTGAAATCCTCATTATAGCGTTCCACCCCGTGATAATAAATAACAGCGCCTAAAATATTAATAAACTCCGGTAGTCTTGGTGACATTTCCCGCCTTAAAAGATCCCCTTCTGTTACTATGCCAATCAAATATCCGCCATCACTAAGGACCGGCAAACCGGAAACTTTATTATCAATAAGCACCTGTGCGATTTCGTCAATGGTACTATCACGGTTTACACTAACAACCGCTTTTGTCATAACTTCTTTTACGTCCATATATTTTACATCCTATATTTATTTATCTTCTGCCAATTGTGCTTTGCGCTCAGCGATAATTTTTTCTGCAAGCCGCTGTGGCACATCTTCATAGTGGTCAAATTTTATTTCAAAAGTACCTAAGCCCTGAGTTAAAGCTCGTAAATCTACAGCATATTCCGCCAGTTCAGCATATGGTACCTGGGCTTTTACGCAACTCATACCATCATCCATACTCTGCATCCCTAATATGCGGCCACGTTTAGTGTTTAAATCCCCTATAACATCTCCCATCATGCCTTCAGTACAATAAACATTCAAGTTATAATATGGTTCCAATAATACGGGGTTAGCCTTTTCGCTGGCTTTTTGAAAGGCCTGATGAGAAGCTATTTTAAACGCCATTTCCGAAGAATCTACCGCATGATAAGACCCATCAAGCAAAGTAATCCGTAAATCTACAACGGGATACCCTGCCAAAATACCATGTTCAAGAGATTCTCTCATACCTTTTTCTACTGCAGGAATATATTGACGCGGAATAGCACCGCCAAAAATTTTATCAACAAATTCAAACCCTTCTCCTGGGTTTAATGGTTCCATTTTAATGACAACATGACCGTATTGACCATGTCCCCCGCTTTGTTTCTTGTGTTTTCCTTCAACCTCGGCAGTCCCTCGAACAGTTTCACGGTATTCGATGATAGGTGCCTTTAACTGAGCTTCCACGCCAAATTTGCGTTTCATGCGCTCCATTATAATTTCAATATGTTGGTCGCCCATGCCACTTATTAAAGTCTCTTTCGTAACCGTATTACGACTAACAATAATAGTTGGATCCTCATCCATTAACCGATTAAGTGCATTGGCTATCTTCTCTTCTTCTCCTTTTTTCTTGGCATATATCGCTCTTGTGTACATCGGCAGAGGGAAAACAATTGGTGCAAACTTTACCGGCGAGGCCTTATCACTAATAGTGTCCCCTGTTGCCGTATATTGCAATTTTGAGACAACGCCAATATCACCGGCAGTAATAGTTTTCATTGGAATTTGCGATTTTCCCAACATAGTAAATACGGTACCAATGCGTTCTTCCTGTTCACGGCTGGCATTATAAATTGTACTATCACTGGCAATATTGCCGGAAAACACACGTAAAAAGCTTAACCGACCCACAAAAGGATCCGAAGTAGTTTTAAATACCAGTGCAGCCATAGGTGCATTCGCATCACGAATAATTTCTTTGCCTGTTTTTATATCCGTAACTGTGTAATCGTTCAAAATAGCTGGATAAGTATAATCAATAACAGCATTCATTAATCTTCCCAAGCCAATATTTTTGTATGCACTGCCACAAATAACCGGGAAAATTATTGCTTGGCGAATTCCTTTTATTAAACAACTTTTTATTTCTTCGTCACTAATTGTCTCTCCCTCTAAATACCGCATCATACAATTGTCATCTGCCTCCACGGCAGCTTCCACCATTTTATCATGTGCATCTTTTGCCCACTCCAACATATCTGAAGGAATATCTATCTCATCTGAACCATTACCGCTGGCTTTATACGCTTTCATTTTGAAAACATCAATAACACCACAAAAATCCTCAGCTTTCCCCAAGGGTAATTCCAATGGCAACACGCGTTTGCCAAATTTAGTACGCAAATTATGTAAAATACTGTCATAATCAGCATTATCACGATCCATTTTATTAACAAAAACTATTCTAGGCAATTTAGCTTCTTCTGCCATTTTCCAACATTGTTCCGTTCCAACCTGTACTCCTGAAATAGCGCAAACAACAATTAGCGCGCTATCAACCGCACGAAAAGCACCCTTTACCTCTGCCACAAAATCAGAAAAACCAGGGGTATCAATAAAATTTATTTTTGAATCGCGCCATTCAACAGGCGCCAACGTAGCATTTACCGATACGCCACGTTTAATTTCTTCCGGTTCATAGTCTGTGGTGGTAGCTCCATCTTCCACCTTGCACATTCTGCTAATAGCCCCAGAACGGTAAAGCAATGCTTCTG
>JAAYAE010000068.1 GCA_012719555.1 Acholeplasmataceae bacterium
GTATATAAATAGTATAATAAATATAATTTAGTACATGGAGGAATTTATAGTGAAGCAATTAGAAGTAGTCGCTGGAATTATTATTTGCAATGGGGAAATTCTCTGCGTGCAGCGTGGAGAAGCAAAATATGACTATGTTTCCTATAAATTTGAGTTTCCAGGCGGTAAAATAGAGCAGGGAGAAACACCGGTGCTTGCACTAAAAAGAGAACTACAAGAAGAATTAGAGCTTGTTCTAGAGGTTAGAGAACAAGACCTATTCATGGAAACACGGCATTGTTATCCAGATTTTTCTATTCACATGTATAGTTATATTTGTCGTGTGCCTAATAAAAAATTCAAGCTTAGAGAACATAAATCATATCAATGGTTGAAAATAAAGGAGTTAGAAACTCTAGAGTGGTTGCCGGCTGATGTGGCTATAGTGGAAAAATTGATGTTAACGGGGGACGCAAAATGCTAAAAGACGGACTGTATGAACAAGTTATAAATAAAACGTTGAAAAAAGAGTTAGAAACGGTTTCTGATTTTTATATAGAAAGAGAGGATATTGATCAAGCAGAAGCTCCAAAAATTTTGGCCAACTATATTGCAGGTGTCATTGAAAAAGGGTTAAGAGCTATCAGTGATGTAGATAAGAAGCTCCTTTTACAAAAACGCATAGATCTAATAAATAATATAATTTTATCATTAGAAAAAGATACTGATGACAGTGATTTTGCTGGTATGTCAGTTGATGAAAGAGCTGAACAACTTCTCGCAGTCTTGCAAAAGAAAGATAATGTTATTCAATTTAACAAGAATTACAAAGCTACTCGGCCAGAAACATCAATTGCTCAAAGCTCTTTGTTTACTGGGTCTAATCGTGAACCAAGTTTAGTTACAGAATTTAAAAAGGAGATACTATCTTGTGATTCTATAGATATGTTGGTATCTTTCATTAAATGGAGTGGGTTGCGGAGTATTATTGAAGAGTTGAAAGTATTTACGCAGAACGGTAAAAAATTACGCATAATAACAACTTCGTATATGGGTGCTACAGATATAAAAGCTGTTGAAGAATTAAACGCATTGCCAAATACAGAAATAAAAATATCATACGATACTAAAAGAACACGTTTGCATGCAAAAACTTATGTTTTCAAACGCCATACAGGTTTTACAACGGCTTATGTGGGTTCATCAAATTTATCTAATGTCGCTATTTCGAGCGGGTTGGAGTGGAATGTAAAAGTCACTGCACAGGATTTGCCTGATACTGTAAAAAAAATAAATGCAACCTTTGAAACCTATTGGAATAGCAATGATTTTGAATTATATTCAGAAGAACAAAGAACATGTTTAGAAAAAGCTCTAAAAGCTGAGAGGTACTTAGATGGAAAAAGTGATCAGCCATATGTTTTTGACATTACGCCTTACAAATATCAACAAGAAATTTTAGATAAATTAGAAGCTATAAGATTAGTGCAAAAATCCATGCGTAATCTAATAGTAGCGGCAACAGGAACGGGCAAAACAGTTATAGCAGCTTTTGATTATAAAAGATTTTGCCAACAACATAGAGGGCAAAAGTGCAAATTATTATTTGTTGCGCACAGGGAAGAAATATTAAAGCAGGCTAGAGCTTGTTTTAGAGGTGTGCTTAAAGACACTAATTTTGGTGAATTATTTGTTGGTGGAGCTCACCCAGACAACATTGATCACTTATTTATATCTGTACAAACTTTGAATTCTCAGGATTTAATTTCTGGTACAAGTATGGATTATTATGATTATATTATTGTTGATGAATCCCATCATGCAGAGGCGCCAACATCATATAAGAAATTTTTGAACTATTATAAACCTAAAATTTTACTTGGTTTAACGGCAACGCCAGAACGTATGGATGGAAAAAGCATATTAAAATACTTTGATAACCGCATTGCGGCAGAAATTAGATTACCAGAAGCCATTGAAAGAGAATTGTTGTGTCCCTTCCAATACTTTGGCGTAACCGATACAGTTGACTTAAATGATTTGAAATGGGCTAAGGGTAGTTATGATAAACGGGAATTAACTAATGTTTATGCTATTGATAGGCATATTGCTGATAAAAGAGCTAGCCATATTTTAAATTCAATTATAAAATATGTCACTGCCATTGAAGATGTAAAAGGCTTAGGATTTTGCGTTACCATTGAACATGCAGAATACATGAATAACTATTTTAATGAACATAATATCGCTTCAATTTGTTTGACCAGTAATTCTTCGGATGAAGAGCGAAGAACAGCAAAGCAAAAATTAGTTAATGGCACTGTTCGTTTTATTTTTGTGGTTGATATATATAATGAGGGCGTAGATATTCCGGAAGTTAATACGGTATTATTTTTGCGTCCTACGGAGAGTCTCACGGTATTTTTGCAACAATTAGGGCGTGGATTGAGATTATCTGAGGGCAAAGAATGTCTAACTGTCCTAGATTTTATTGGTCAGTCTAATAAACGGTATAAATTTGCTGATAAATTTCAAGCCTTACTTGCTAACACTGAACGTGGGTTAGACAAAGAGATTAAAAACGGATTTCCTTCGGTTCCTAAAGGTTGCTTTGTTCAATTAGAAAAACAGGCCCAAAAATATGTGTTAGATAATATTAGGGCGGCATTGAATACTCGTAATTCTATGGTTGAACTTTTAACAATATTGGCAAATGAAATGGGTGTAACACCAACACTTAAGAATTTTGTTGAGTATTACCATATTGATACAAAAGATATTTATGCTAAAGGGACTTACTCACGTCTTTGTGTTGATGCCGGATTACTAGATAATTTTGCGGAACCTATAGAAGAGGTACTAGAAAAGGCTCTAGGGCGTATTTGCGATATAGATTCTCGCAGGTGGCTTGGGTTTCTACTTGATATAATAGAACATGCCGAGATCTTAGATTTAACAAGGCTTTTTGATTGGCAAATATGCATGTTGGAAATGTTTCAATTCACGGTATGGCAAAAGAGTAGTGAAGAATGCGGGTTTACAAGTTTAAAAGAAGGTCTATTGCAAATAAAAACTAGTCCCGTTATGTGTGCGGAACTAGTGGAGCTGCTGCAATACAATTTAGATAAAATAGACTTTCTTGATAAACCAGTTGCAATGGGGTTTGATTGTCCATTGGATTTGTATTGTTCCTATACTACAAAACAAACCTTGGTTGCCATGGACTATTTAAAACCATTTCGTGAGGGTGTCAAATATTTTGCGGACAAAAAAGTTGATGCTTTCTTTATTACTTTAAATAAGGCTGATAAAGACTATTCACCTACTACCATGTATGATGATTATTCTATAAATGATACTTTGTTTCATTGGCAGAGTCAAAGCGGCACATCGGATACATCACCAACAGGCCAAAGGTACATAAATCATAAAAAATTAGGAACAAAAGTATTATTGTTTGTTAGAGAATATAAAACAGATAAGAAAGGTAATGCCTCTCCGTACACATTCTTGGGCTTAGCAAACTTTGTTTCCTATGAAGGGTCGAAACCCATGAATATTGTTTGGAAACTAGACGAACCAATACCGGCAAAATTCTTGAAAAAGACGAATAAATTGGTTAGCGTGTAATCGATGACAATTAAAAGTTTTTGGGAAAGAGGAGGCGATTCTGTGGCTAAAATAATAGGTGTTTTATCATCTGTATTATCTTTGGCTAGTTTTTTTTATGTTCAAGAATATGCAGGGTTGCGATGGATATTTTTAATTTCAGGTGTTTGTTGTACAATTATTATTCTATCTTTAGATAACGAAAAAGGCCCAATAAAATGTAGTAATGAAGAAAAAAATATTGAATATATGTGCAATTGGATATCTACCGATGGTGAGGTGGTAGTTTTTTCAAGAAATCTTAGTTGGGTAAAGGATGATAAAGTTGCCGCTGTTCTAAAGTCTAAGGGTATTGAGTTATCTATATGTGCCGAAAATGATAGTAAATTACTAAGTGAGTTTAGAAAAGCAGGGGTAAATGTTTATTTATATGGAGAACTTGGGTTTAAGCCAGTGTCAAGATTTACTATTATACGGGCAAACAAAAGTGGTAAGCAAATTGCTATTGCACAATTTGAAAATAGACATAATAAGGATTTTAGA
>JAAYAE010000069.1 GCA_012719555.1 Acholeplasmataceae bacterium
ATAAAATAAATGTGTTGGATGTACCTAATAATGGACTTGTAATGCTGAAGATGCGGGAAAACGCTAAACAAAGCCTATTTTATATTGGTGAAGTAGCAGTAATAGAAGCTAGGGTTGAAGTGCAAGGCAGCATAGGTTTGGGAGTGTTAATAGGCTCTGACAGCCAACTCGCATATAATCTTGCTGTTATTGACGCTGCATATAACGCAAATCTTCCTGAAATTCTTTCCTGGAGAGAAATTTTACTTGCGGAAGAAGGTCTTATAGAAAATAAAATAAAAAGTAAAACGGCTAGTATATTAAAAACAAAAGTTGATTTTGCAACCATGGACGTTTAGAAAGCAGGAAAATAGATGAATTTTGATATGGTTCATGATGTACAAAAAATATATAGAAAATTATTAAATTGTATGGCTAGGCCTGGTGTTGTGGCTAATATTAGTCAGGAAAGCAATAAATTAAATATTGCTTCAGGACTTAGTAATAGTTTATTAGCTTTAACTTTTACTGTGTGCGACGCAGAAGTAAGTTTTAACATACTCGGAGAGCATGAAGAAAGTATTATTAGAAAGGTGCACAATTTGACTTATGCACAGAGCGAAAAAACAGAGACAGCAGATTATATTATCGTTAAATTTTTAGCTGAGCGAGGGAAAATAGCTACCGCATTCGGTATTGCCAAAAAAGGAACATTCATAGATCCGCATACGGCAGCTACTTTTATTATAGAGGTTGAAACATTAGGCCTTGGTCCATCTCTTAAACTAACGGGTCCAGGGATAAAAGACAGTGTTAGCGTTGAGATAAGTGGTAGTGAAGCATGGTTGGCAGCCAGGACTGAAGCTAACGCTGAGTTTCCACTTGGTATTGATGTAATTCTAGTGGATTTACAAGGAAATATTATGTGTTTGCCCAGGACAACACATACTTGTAATTTGGAGGTTAAGTAATGGGATACGTTGCGGTAAAAGGTGGCTCTGAGGCTATTGCAGAATCCATTCAACGTTTAAAATATGAACGAATAAAAAATGGAACTGTATTAGATACTAGAGATATTGAAAGTGGGATGCGGGGTTTAATTGATACTGTAATGAGTGAGAGCAGTCTCTATGATCGCCAAGTTGCTTCTGTGGCTATAAAGCAAGCAGAAGGAAGTATTGAAGAGGCAGTATTCCTTATGCGTGCGTATCGATCCACTTTGCCAAGAAAATATTATTCTAATGTGATAGATACTAAAAATATGTTTGTGGAAAGAAGAATTTCCGCAAGTTTTAAGGATATTCCAGGTGGGCAGATTTTAGGTACAACCTACGATTATACGCATCGTCTAATAGATTTTGACCTTAGCAAAGAAAACCCTACGGAAGTTGAAAAATGGTTAGACAGCTATAGAAAAACTAGTGAACTAGAAGAACCTGCTGATATTGATTTATGCAATTTACCACGTGTTACAGATATGTTGCGCAAAGAGGAAATAATTGCTCAAGCCATTGAGGATAATACACCGCCTATTGACGTTACAAAGAAAAACATGGAATTTCCTACTAAGCGCAGTGAAAGATTACAAGTTTTAACACGCGGGCAAACAGGCGCGGTTATAGCTTTGGGATATGCGTCTTTACGAGGGTTTGGTGATTTACATCCAACAGTTGGTGAATTGCGTGTTGGGTATGTGGATATTTGCATAGCTAATCCTATGGGTGATGATGAGTTCTATATTGGTAATATTCAAATTACAGAAGTAGAAAGTTATATTTCTAGCCCTGATAAAAATAATGCTGACGGCAATAAACTGAATTTGACAATTGGCTATGGGGTTTGCTATGGGCAAAATGAATCTAAGGCAATTGCCATGAGCATCCTTGACACAGATTTGGAAACCCAGGAAAAGAAGTTCCCAACTCAAGATGAAGAATTTGTTCTATATCATATAGATAGTGTCGAAGCGACAGGTTTTATTTCTCATTTGAAGTTACCCCATTATGTAACATTTAAGTCTAAACTTGACAGCATTCGCAGGACAAGAGAAGCGAGGGAAAAATAAGGTGGGAACAAAATACAATTTTGCTTTTTTTGATGAGGGTTCTAAGCGTGAAATTAGGCGTGCTACTTTAAAAGCGGTAGCAATTCCCGGATACCAAGTGCCGTTTGCTTCCAGGGAAATGCCAATCGGCAGAGGATGGGGAACAGGGGGGCTGCAGCTAACCCTTTCCTTAATAGGCGAAAAGGAAATACTAAAAGTTATAGACCAGGGTTCTGATGAATCAGTTAATGCTGTTAATATAAAAAAACTTATTGTTTCTACTACAGGTGTACAAACAACTATTGATACAAGGAAAGCAACGTTAATACAATCACGTCACAGGATTCCGGAAATTCCTTTGAATAAAGAGCAAATATTGGTTTTACAAGTACCAATACCTGAGCCCTTGCGTGTAGTAGAGGCTAGTGAACATAAAACAAAACGGTTACATTCCGAAAGTGATTATAGCGGAGCTTGGCTTATGTTATTTGAACAAATTATGAAATATGACAGCGTGACCCACGGTGCAGATTATCCTGTAATAGTGAAAGATCGTTATGTTATGTCACCAAGTCCTATTCCTCGTTTTGACAATCCCAAACTTAATAATAGCGAAGCTTTAATATTATTAGGGGCAGGTCGTGAAAAAAAAATATATGCGGTCCCTCCTTACACTAAAGTAATATCTATGGCTTTTGAAGATTATCCTTTCCGAGTAGAGAGTTTTTCCGGACAAAAATGTCACCTGTGTGGAGCACAAGGAGTATATTTGGATGAAATTATAGATGAAAAAACAGGAGAGGCTTACTATCAATGTAATGATACCAGCAACTGTTTAATGCGTTTGAACGGGGGTAAATAATTGAAAGATTTTCAAACACCAATCCTAGTCGTACAAAAATTGCGTAAACAATTTGGTTTAGGGTGTGACCATTGTCGTGATATGAAGCCTGAACATTTAGAAAAAAATTACTGTCCAAAATGTGGCACAGTTTATGCTTGCAGGGACGTTTCTTTTGAGTTATATGAAGGGGAGATTTTGGGCGTTGTTGGAGAAAGCGGTAGTGGAAAATCCACCATGATGCAATGCTTATATTTTGACCAAGAAGTTACAGCAGGGACGGTAAGTCTCCGCAGCTATAAAAATGGTAAAAATATGTTTGCTGAATCTGCCCAACAGAAACGCTATATAAGAAATAATATGTTTGGTATGGTTTACCAAAATCCAATTATGGGCCTTAATATGAGTTTTTCTGCCATAAGTAATATAGCTGAAAAACTTATTGCTGCCGGTAATCGTAATGTTGCGGCCATGAGCAACAGAGGGCAAGACCTGCTAGACGAAGTAAATATCCCTTTGTTTAGAATAAAGGAGCCACCTAAAAATTTTTCCGGCGGTATGCAACAAAGAGTACAAATTGCTAAGGCTCTTAGTAATAATCCGCCAATTTTGCTTTTAGATGAAGTAACTACAGGACTAGATCTTTCGGTTCAGGCTAATGTGTTGGATCTAATAAAAAAAATTCAAAGGGAACTTAATATTAGCATGATTGTGGTTTCACACGATTTAGCAGTAGTACGCATGTTAGCTGACCGCACTGTAGTAATGCTCAATGGTAATATTATTGAAAGTGGTTTGACAGACCAGATTTTGGAAGACCCGCAGCACCCGTATACACAAGAATTGGTATATTCATTGCTATAAACTGGAGGATGAGCAAGTGTACTTAATTACAAATGGGCAAGTTGTTACGGAAACGGAAATTTTAAATAATTCAGAAGTCCTTATAGATGGTGGAAATATAGTTGGGATTTATGCAAGCGGAACTACTAAAGTGACACAGCTAGATACGGTAATAAATGCGGAGGAAGGTCTGATAGCTCCGGGTTTTGTGGATATTCACTCAGATTATATCGAAAACATGGCGTCGCCACGGCCAACAAGTGTTTTGGATTTTGATATTAGTATTCGCGAAACAGAAAAAATACTGATTAACCAAGGAATTACGACTATGTTTCATTCTCTTTCATTTATAGGTGAAGACGAATTTAGTGTTAAACCCATACGTTCACCTGAAAATGTTAAGGCTCTTTTAGAGAAAATCGCTCAAACACATAATAGGTTGCATTTGATTCGACACCGTTTTCATGCACGTTTGGAAATAGATGCGGTAGATAATATAGAGCAAATTAAACAGTTCATTCTAGCTGGAAAGGTGCAGTTACTCTCTTTTATGGATCATTCACCGGGACAAGGGCAGTATAGAAATTTAGAGATTTACCGCAAAACCTTAAAAGGCTATAAAAAAATTACAGATAATGAAATTGATAAGGTTATTGCCGCTAGGCAGGGGAGTGAAAAAATGACTCTAGCTATGATTCAAGACATAGCAGAGTTAGCCCACCGTAAAAATATAGCTATTGCTTCCCACGATGACGACACTCTTGAAAAAATTGAATTTCTTAAACAGTTTGGAGCCACAATTAGTGAATTTCCTATAACTATTGAAGTTGCTAAAGCGGCTAAAGCTGCGGGCATGTTAACGTTGGTTGGGGCACCTAACATTTTGCTAGGTGGTTCACATTCGGGTAACATGAGCGCTGCTCAAGCTATTAATGAAGGCGTAGTGGATATTCTTTGTAGTGACTATTATCCAGCTGCGTTATTACATGCAATTTTTATTATGCATGAGCAATATGGGCAGGACCTAGCAAAAATGTTCCGGCTGGTTACTCTTAATCCGGCAGTTGCAGTAAAAATGGATAGGGAAATCGGATCTATTGTGCTTGGGAAAAAAGCCGATGTGCTCATTATAAACAAAATAGAAGGAGATTTTCCTGTAATAACTTGCGTCATGGTAGACGGAAAAGTAATAACGCAAACAAACTATCGTGTATAGGAGGGGAAAAGTTGCCGGTACTTTTAGAGATTAAACATTTAAGTAAATCCTTTACAATTCACAGCATAAATAAAGAAATACAGGCTTCTCAGGATATAAGTTTTTCTCTAAACAAAGGAGAATTTATTGGTATAGTAGGCAAAAGCGGTAGTGGTAAGTCAACTATATTAAAATGTATCTATCGTTCTTATTTAGCAAGTAAGGGAGAAATATGGTATGACTCTGCTGAATTTGGCTTAATTAATATGGTCACGGCCAAAGAACGGCAAATAACTTATTTACGCCGTTATGAAATTGGCTATGTTTCACAGTTCCTTAATGTTATGCCACGTACCAATGCTCTGGAAATTGTAGAACAAGCTTTGTTGGATACGGGAAACGGAATTGAATATAGTCGGGAACAGGCTACAAAAATATTAACGCACTTTGAACTTGATGAAAGTTTGTGGGATAGCTATCCTAATAATTTTTCCGGTGGCGAGAAATTGCGCTTAAATATTGCTAGAGCAATGGTTAAAAGACCACGTTTACTCTTGTTGGACGAGCCAACGGCTAGTTTGGATAATGCATCCAAGCTACGTGTCAGAGAACTTATTGAGCAACTAAAGAGTGAAGGAACAACTATGCTGGGAATTTTCCATGACATAGAATTTATGGAGGGGGTATGCGATAAGCAAATAAATATTTCTCAGGGGAAGCTTTTGTAAAATGGTTTAAAATTTATAATAAAATTAAACTGAGGAGAGATAATAATATGTTGAAAAAAAGATTGTTAGCTTTGGGCATGTGTGTAATTTTGGGAGCTAGTTTACTTGCTGGCTGCGGTAGCGCAAAAAGCGAAGATAAAAGTGCAAGTGCCGGTAAGGGAAAAGATATTGTCATGGTTTGGCTGCCTAATGAATCAGGTGATGGGTACAAAGCCTCCCGGGATGCTATTGGGGCATTAGTTGAGAAAGCTACCGGTAAAAAAGTTGTGCATAAACTAACCACAGATTACGCTATTGCTGTAGAAACCATGGCTAATAATAAGGCGGCAATTGGGTATTTGGGAGCGCAAAGTTTTGTAGAAGCTAATAAAAAGAACCCCAAGGTTCTTCCTTTTGTAGTAAATAGCGGAGCATCAGGGACCTTGAAGGATGCAGTTTATTATTCTTGGCTAGCAGTTAATAAAGGCGATGAGGATCAATATAAAAAAGATGGAAAATATGTTATTGATAATATTCAAGGAAAAAGATTTTCATTTGTATCAAATAGTTCTACTTCAGGTTTTAAAGTTCCAAGTGCCGGAATTGTAAGCTACTTTGGAAAGATGGA
>JAAYAE010000005.1 GCA_012719555.1 Acholeplasmataceae bacterium
CGAGCGCTGGTGTTACAAATGTTGGCATTGATAAAAATATCGCAGCCAAAAATGTTCCTACCAAATTCGCCAAAAGCACTAAACTCCATAATCGCATTATGTTCAAAAATTTAACTCCTGAAAACTCTTTAAATAATGGGATTATTGTCGTTATTGTGTTTTCGGTGAAAAGCTGCATTCTGCCTAAAATAACAAGAATGAAGCCAGTTGTATAACCTATACTGGTAATAAGATTACTCCAAGGTTGATCCGGCAAATATATAGTTAATACCGCCTTAAATAAAAATGAAAATGATATTATAATTCCTGCTATAAAACCGGAAAAAAGCAACGCTCTAGCAGGTCTTGCTAATTCCTCATCACCATCACGCCTAATAATTTCAAATAACAAATGTGGCGATAAACGTTCATGTTCCTCTAATACAACTTGTTCCTGACAAGATAATTTTGATGATGCTATTTCCTTTTGTTTTATTGTTTTATCCTCCACTTTAGTATCAACTTTCAACATTATATCTACACCTTACCTTTATTAATATTGACCTAGCTCATTTAATAACTATCTCTCATATTTTTTGTTATTTACAAAACTCCATTAATAGGATAACTTTCGTCTATTTCCCTATTATTTTTACATAACCCGATAAAATATGTCTAGTTAATTGTGGTCAATGCAATTTGCTTCGAAGATATAATATATGGTACAGTCCTTTATTGTCATACCTTATTGTTAATTTAAACATTTTAGTGATCTGATTTCAAGCCTGCTCCGCACATAGAAATCAAACAATCGGAAGTTTTTCCAAAGAGATCACAATAATGCCAGTAGGCTGCAAATATAGCCGCCGTTGTATGTTCACAGTAAATTCCTTTGGCTGCAAGCACCTTTCTAGCTTCTAAAATACGATTTTCCGGCGCCGAAATCATCTTTATATTATATTTGTAAATGTACTCCAAGATCTCTTTCCCTCGCATAGGAACTCCAATAGAAATCCCTTCCGCCATAGTTGGTAAAACATTTACAATTGCTGGTTCCTTTTTATTGTTTTCAACTGCCACAATAAAAGGATTACACTTTTCACTCTGTACAGCAATCAGCTGTGGCATTTCGTCGATTGCGCCACTCTCTAAGAGTTCTTCCAAAGCTTTTACAATACCAATAAATAACGTGCCATTGCCTAATGGGATAAAAATATTTTTAGGAATTCGTTTTAATTGCTCGTAAGTTTCATATATATAAGTCTTCGTTCCTTCATAAAAGAATGGGTTATAAACATGGTTTGCATAATACACCCGTTCCTTTTTTACCTTCTCGCGGCAAACATCTGCACAATGGTCACGATTCCCCTCTACAATGTTTACCTTAGCATTATGCGATTTGATCATATTTATTTTCTTATCTGAAGTACCTTCCGGAACAAATATTTCGCAAGCAATACCTGCCTTAGCACAATACGCCGCTACGCTATTTCCTGCATTACCGCTACTATCCTGTACCACTGAGTCTACACCGATAGACTTGCAATGTGCTATAAGAACGGCTGCTCCGCGATCTTTAAACGAAAGTGTTGGCATATAATAATCCATTTTCAACAAAACATCTTCATCAAATTTTATAATGGGCGTCATACCTTCGCCTAAAGTAATATCTTTCCATGAATCATCTGCAAGTGCCATAAACTTTCTATAGCGAAATAAGCTCCAGGTATCCTTATCAATCAGTTCGAGAGCGAAGCGTGGAGGCTGAAAATCTAGTTTCCACAGTCCCCCACATTTGCATTTTTCTTCTCTTGTATTTACATTAGCCTCTGCGCCGCAACATGAACAAATGAATTTCATTTTTCTTCAACCCCCGCAATTCCTTATATTTATCCCAAACAATCAAAATGGAGTTTTTATTTCTGGCATAAAATTCTTGCAGGCTTATGACACCAAGGGACAGTCCCTTAGTGTCATAAAATAATTTCTATCTCGGTTTTTGTTCCGGATCAATATTATCATTATCAGCCGGTGAAGCAAAAGGTGATGCCTTCGCAAAGTCAGCAACGCTCTTTTTGGCACGGGAGGAGGTAACTATCGTTCCCGGTCCACCGATACAGCCGTATTCACAAGCCATTCCTTCCAGAAGCATTCCATTTTTTAGCCCAAGCTTGGCAAGTTTCATCATTTTAACACACTCGGCAAGTCCCTCAGCACATTCAGTCTTAACTACCATGTCGGGCTTTACCTCATGGATTCTTGCCACGACAGCGTTGGCGACACCTCCGCCTACTGCATAGCCTCTGCCTGTCACCGATGCATCAGTTATTTTGTCTTCAACTTCGATTTCGGAAGGTTCTATTTCCTTGGCAACGAACATTCCCATCAGTTCTTCAAAGGTTATAACAAAGTCAACATACTCTTTGACATGTTCCTGCAGCGCTTCCAGTTTCTTGGAAACACAGGGACCAATAAACACAACTTTACTGTTAGGGTTATTCTTTTTTATATGGTGAGAGGTATAAACCATTGGAGTACTTGACTCTGAAATATAATCATTAACCTCCGGGTATTTCTTCTGTACCATCAATTTCCATGAATAGCAACAGCTAGTACCCATAAACGGTTCCTTTTCAGGAACTTCTTCAATAAATTCCTTTGCCTCATTTAAAGTTGTCAAGTCGGCACCTAATCCGACTTCCACCACCTCTTTGATGCCAAGTTGACGAATACCGGCAAAAATCTGTTCCGGAGTCGTCAAAGCACCAAACTGCCCGGCAAAAGAAGTAGCGATGATGTCATAAACTTCATTACCGCTCTTAATCGCTTTTATTAGCTGGTATATTTCAGACTTGTCTGATATAGCCCCGAAGGGACATTCCTGAATACAGTTTCCACAGGCCACGCACTTATCAGCATCAATTTCTGCACGGCCAAGATAATCAGATTTAATTGCATCCACTCCACAGCTTGCAGCACACGGTCTGTCATATTCAACTATTGCATGGTATGGGCATTCATTCTTACAACGGCCACATTTTATGCACTTTGCTTGATCGATGACTGCCCCATGCTTTTCAATTGTAACGGCATTCTTAGGGCAAACATTCTTACATGGATGAGCCAAACATTTCCGACAGTTGTCGGTGATAAATACCGTCTTAGTTGGGCAAGCCTCACATGCTATCTTGATTACGGCAACCAAAGGTGGTGTATAAACTCTCGTATCCACATCGACATTCTCGATGCCCTCAGAAATTGGCCCTGATTCAGCTGCTGTACGCGCGTCAAGACCAAGAGCCAGCCGAAGCCTCTCAGCAATAACTGCTCTCTCGCGAAATACGTCTTCTCTATAATATGCCTTCTCACCAGGTATCAAGCGATATGTATCATCTCCGAGTTTTTTTAGATCCAAATCATCATAGGCAATTCTCGCAATGTCGGCAAAGACCATCCTTCGTATATTAATAATGTCATTATATGATTCTTTCACAGTTTGTGTCTCCTTGCGCTTGTAACCGTTAAAGTTACAGTCCCGCATCCTATTTAGTCATAATATGATCAAAAGCTTTATCCAATACTATCGACATTATTTCCTCACGCGATGCATTACGATAAATAACGTCATCTACTACTACCACAGGTGATACATTTTTCTTTTTTTTGCATTCGCCAACGCACCTTACTATCTCGACGTCCAAAGTGAACGCAGGATTGACTCCCGGTTTCGTTAAAATAGTTTCCTTAAGATTTTCCAGGCTATCTAGAATCCCATCAGCACCCATCATTGTACAGTTTGATCCAACACACACTTTAATTTTCATAACTTATTCCTTTCGCTCATTTAGGTTATTGTCCTCTGATTACCATATGTTGTCAAAAAATTATCTGCCCCTGACACATCGCTTTAAAATGCCACACAGATATTAGAGGACGATTCTGTTTGTTGCACTTCCTTTGACAAATAGACAAGGCTATTTACAGAAATATACCTTCTCTTTTCTTAGCTTATCGTTAATAAGTTATTGATCCCTTGCTTTTCTTCTCCCCTCCACGATATTTTTCAATTTATTCTATTTTTAACTTTATTTTAAAATATTTACGCATAGCAAGTTCACCCAAAATACATATTTTTTATTTATTTTTAAAGACACGAAAAATGCAGATATTTACTCACTTACCTAAGAAGGTATTAGTAAATATCTGCGACAAATAGAACCGTCCCTTTTGTACTAAAAACATTCTACACAATCCCGTTGCGCTGGGACGCCTCTTTGAACCAGGCAGCACTGAGCTTCGGCGTGCGTTTCTGAGTCTTGAAGTCAACGTGCACAAGGCCGAAACGTGTACCAAACCCTCCGGTCCACTCTAAGTTGTCAAAAGCACTCCATACGAAATTCCCCTTTACCGGCACCGCTTCCGAGATTGCTCGGTGTAAGTTCAACATCACTGCGCGCATATACATAACACGGTCGGTGTCGAGGACACGTCCCTCCGTGGTTAAGACATCACCAGCTGCACAGCCATTCTCGGTAATGTAGATTGCCTTGGGCTTCCACAGTGAATTCATCAGGCGAGGGCCCCAGTAGAGCACTTCCGGACTAAAGCTGTGCCAAGGTGATCCCATTTTGGGATGGGTCAGCGAAGTTGGCACTTCCCGGAATCCCTTAGCATCCTCCGATGCTTCGACGTAGCTCTTGGGAATGTAGATGTTAACACCCACGAAATCTAGTGGACTGCCGATTGCTTTAAGATCAGCTTCGGTGAATTTAGGCGCGTCCTGACCAGCCGCCTGCAAATAAGAGTCGCTGTATTTTCCGGTCAACATCACGTCCAGGAAACGTTCGTTGTATTTCTTTGTGGCAATTTCAGCAGCGCGCACATTTGCTGGTGTGTCAATTATTGGTACTCCAGTAAATAAGACATCCGCCGGCCCTAACAGCAGGTCAGGCCTAATAGCGCGCATGGACTGAACAGCTAGGCCATGTGCCAGTACGGCATGGTGTGACACTTGGTTGACCTGCGCTGTGGATAGCTGCAGGCCCGGCGCAAGTTCAATCCTAACGTCCTTGCCCTGCACTTTAATTTCTGTTCCTCGGTGACCCATGTCCACGAAGTTTTGAAGCTCGTTTAATGTGAAGAAATGCTTGACCCTGTCACCGAGTTGCTCGGCAATCAGGCTGGCATAGTCTGCAAAAGCCTGGGCAGTGTCTCGAGACTGCCAACCGCCCTTATCTTGAAGGGCCTGTGGCAGGTCCCAGTGATAGAGAGTACCAAAAGGCTCAATTCCTGCTTTAAGGAGCTCGTCTACCAAGCGACTATAGAAGTCCACGCCCTTCTGATTGGGCTTACCAACACCATTGGGGAAAATGCGCGGCCAGGAGATCGAAAAGCGATAGGCATTGACCCCCATTTCTTTCATTATGGCTACGTCCTCCTTGTAGCGACGGTAGTGATCAATTGCTACGTCGCCAGTATCCCCATTTTTCATCTTTCCCGGTATGTGCGCATAGGTGTCCCATATCGACTTGCCCTTACCATCCGCATCTGGAGAACCCTCAATCTGGTAGGCCGCTGTGGCCACACCCCATAAGAACTGTTCCGGGAAAGTCGGCAAAGTGGCTCCCGGCATCTTTTTACCACTTTGAACGTGATTACCAGCCAACTTCACGAAATCTCTGCTATCAAAATAGTTGGACATATAAACCTCCTTATGTGCTTGTTTTGAGTCGAGTATGTTGAGTTTAAACAAACGACAAACTTGTCATTAATCTCTTGCTTTTCTTTTCCCCTCAACCATATTGTAAAATCGCCCTAAATTTTAACTTTATTCTACCATATTTAAGCATACCCAGTTCACCCAAAATATATATTTTATATTTATGATTTTTTATTACCACTTCTCAACTCAAAAATCGTCGCTATTTGCTCAGATACGCGAAAGACCGAGGATTTTGTAAGCTCAGCATGTGGCGCCCCATGAGGAGAATAAGTGTACCTAACTTTCTACTAAAGTCTCATGAGACAAATATAACCATCCCTTTTGTCACTCTAATAAGTTATAAGTTTCTTGTTATAGGTCTCTTATTTTTCTTCTTCTTTCAAAAACATTTTAGTTATTTCTTACACCCAACTCAAAAATCGCCGCTATTTGCTCAGATACGCGAAAGGCCGAGGATTTTGTAATAGGATAGTACAAACTGTACATCCTATTGCAAAACCGCAAGGTCTGACAAAGTAAATGAGTTAATAGCGACGATTTTATTTTACAACAAGGTCTGACAATGTAAATGAGTGAATAGCGACGATTTTATTTTACAACAAGGTCTGACAATGTAGACGAGTAAACAGCGACGATTTTATTTTACAACATGGATTGGTGCAATATTCGCTTGGAAATAGGCGGCCACCCTATCAGCCACATTAGCCTGCAGATTACGGTAAAAGAACTGGTAATCATAAAGATGATATACTCCAGGCCCAAACAAAGGCAGCACCGGGGGGTACTCCTTCGGAGTTATACCAGTAACTTTAAGAGTCTTGCGCTCTCGATCCAAATAGGCTCCTGTTAAATAAGGTATTTCTTTTTTTATATTACCCTGATAGTCAGTAAAACAGGCACCCTTATTTAAAAGGGGCGAAGCCGGAATGCTATCCGTGCGCCAATTTAATGGATTTATAGCATAAATCTTACCCTTGCTATCGGCAGGAACCATCATAGAATCTTTTATATTAACAGCCTCGGAATTAAAAGAAACTATACAGCCTAAATCTTTAGCACCCAATGCAGGTTTTAACTTATACCTTTCTACATCGTGCTTTGTCAGTACCCAGCCAGGGCAATAAGCAGCCACTACTCTTTTTTGCAGGTTCTTATCTGCTGCCACACTCTTCATTAGCTCAATAACGAGTTGCGATCCTTGCGAAAACCCAGCTAATACAATACCGCGCCCTTGATTATAGTTTTTTAAATAATAATCAAAGGCGGCCTCAACATCATTTTTTGCAAGTCTATAAGCCTTGGCTCTATCCTTTTCGTTTTTTCCTTCTAGGCCCATTTCGTAATAGCTTAAGGTTACCTGACGGTAATATGGAGCATACATACGGCAATTATCCTCATATATCCCCCGCTCCATATTTAAAGCCCCCAAAAAATTGCCCTTCATTTTAGTATCAGCCATATCCATGTTTAATTTTTCTTTAGTACCAAAGTCAACTGTTGGTGCAACAATAAACAAATCCACCGGCTTATTAGCACCAATATCCTCATAAGCCCAGTTTTCTCCCCTGCTATAATCTATTGACTTAACCTTGGCATCTGCTGATGTGCAAAAAAACAAAAATAAAACTGTTATAAAAAAAATCCCCAACCGCTGCTTAAGACATCTTAACCCTACATTCATACTATCCCCCCCAATGCTATCATAACTTCACATGCGAATCGATAGGTTCCAACTCGTGTTTCTTTATAATATCAACCTGATGCTAATTTTACTATACTTTCTTATATAGGCAAAGGGAACGGTTCTTCTTGTCGCAAAACATTTGGTACACATATGTCTATTTGCTCTAATTTCACCGTCATTTTCCAAATTATTCAATTTTATTTTACCATAAAAAAACGACTCTTCTAATTATTTTTATAAACACAAAAAACGCGGCTGTTCACTCATATCTAACTTTTATTCAACTGGTTAAATTTTATAAATCTGTGCACTTTATGACAGTAGGGCCTGTCCCTGCTGTCATAATTTAGTCTTCTCAAATCCAATGTACTGCCGATTATGTTTCTTAGCTGCCACGCACGTTGTTCCGCTGCCCGCAAATGGATCCAGGATAACCGCGTTCCCTGGAACAATTTGCACTAGTTCTTCCATGAGC
>JAAYAE010000070.1 GCA_012719555.1 Acholeplasmataceae bacterium
GGTGGTAATAACACACAGCATATACAAGGACCTTCATCACAGAGCAAACCTGAAGTGCAACCAATGCCACAGACTACGGAAAATTCAGATACAATTGCTAATAAGGATGATATTGACGCCGTAGAAAATGATGAAAAGCAGATACCTCAACCAAATTATATGCAACAAAGTGCAGGAGTTCCTTCCTCTGGCAGTGATAATAGTAACCAATCCGGAGCAGGGTCCGGCAGCGGTGGTGGAAATGGTAGTGGCGCCGGCAGTGGCGGTGGTAATGGAAGTGGTACAGGTGCAGGCAATGGTAGCGGTGACGGAAGTGGTGATAGTGGCAACGTTGCTGCAGTTCCGCCTCGTGTAGTTTCTCGTGTTCAACCGATATATCCACGGTCCGCACGTCAACAGGGAATTGAGGGAACAGTTCACATGCGCCTTTTGGTAAATTCTAATGGGGTTGTCAGTGAGGCGGTAGTGACAGGTTCTTCAGGGAATGAAGAGCTAGATGCGGCTGGAGCAGCCGCTGCAGAAAAGTGGCAGTTTATTCCGGCGCAAAATGGTTTTGGTCAAGATATTGATTGTTATGCTAATGTAGCTATTACTTTTAGTTTATACAGATGATGAATTATTAAAGCAAGTGAGCCTTGTTGCACTGTCGATGTCGCTCTCGTTTTTGTTTTGTCGAAGACTTCACCATGTGTTGTTATTTTAATAATCTAGAGATATTACTTTGTAGGGCATCATATAAAGTTTTTTGGATTTTAAGAATACAGTTAGGGGCGGTGAATTCAATTTTGTGGAAAAACAAATTTCTTTTATTAAAAGCAATGTTGCTAGTTACGATATTGATGCTGCCAAATAAAATCGTTTTCGGACAAGCTTTCCAAGAAGAACTTGTTGAAATGCAGCTACCCCAGGGTATCTTGATAAAAGGGACTATTACGTCACCTACTGCAAACAAGCCATGTCCGGTAGTTTTGATAATTTCAGGTTCAGGCCCGACTGATCGCAATGGTAATAATCCCTATGGTATCTCCGCAAACTATTTAAAAATGTTAGCAGATAATTTTGCACAACAAGGGATTGCATCTTTGCGATATGATAAACGCGGTATTGGTGCAAGTGCTTGTAAGATAAAAGAAAAAAATCTTATATTTGATGATTATGTGGATGATGCTAGTTTATGGGTCACCAAATTACGACAAGATAAGCGGTTTTCATCAGTAATTGTTGCTGGGCATAGTGAAGGGGCATTAATCGGTATTTTAGTTGCAGAAAAACAACCAATTGATGGATTAATTTCCTTATCTGGGGCAGGAGAATCTTTGCAAAAAACAATTTTACGGCAAATAGCTGAAAGGCAGCCTCAAATATTGGCAAAGAGTACTGAAATTGTGGCCAGCTTAGAACGAGGTGTTATGATTAAAGTAGACAATCCAGAATTGCAATTCCTATTTCGCTCTGGCGTTCAACCTTTTTTAATTTCAGAATTTCGTTACGACCCAAGTGTAGAAATAAGAAAACTTAAAATACCAATTCTTTTAATTCAGGGTTCCCGTGACTTGCAGATAAATGAATTAGATGCAAAAGCTTTGAAAGCTGCTAATGGAAAAGCAAAGCTTGTTATAATATAAGGCATGAATCATATGCTAAAAAATAGTCCTCCGAATATTAAGGCTAATATTGCTACTTATAGCAATCCAAATATACCACTAGCAAAACCTTTAATTCCGGCTGTAACAAATTTTGTAAAACAAATAGACGCAAAAAAATAATTTTTACTTACAAAGGAGAAATTATATGAAAATTGTAGTTCTAGATGGTTATGCAGAAAACCCAGGGGACTTGACTTGGTCAGCTTTAGAGAATTTGGGAAATCTTATGGTATATGATAGAACGGAAGAGACAAAAATTGTAGAGAGAATTAATGATGCAGAAATAGTTATCGTCAACAAAACTAAGATTGATAAAAGGGTGCTGGATGCCTGCCCGGAAATTAGATATATTGGTGTTTTAGCAACTGGCTATAACAATATAGATATTGAATATGCAAAAGAAAGAAGAATTTTAGTGGCAAATGTTCCCACCTATGGGACTTTTGCCGTAGGGCAATTTGCTATTGCCTTGCTATTGGAGGTGTGTCATAGAATAGGCCACCATGATAGGGCTGTCCATGAAGGCAGGTGGACAAATAATCTTGACTGGTGATTTTGGGATTATCCGCTAATAGAGTTGTCAGGAAAGACTATGGGAATCATTGGTTTTGGTCGTATTGGTAGGACTACCGGCCGTATTGGTAAGGCTTTGGGAATGAAAATAATTTCTTATACTCGCCATCCGCGTGCTGAAGATGTAAAAGAGGCAGAGTTTGTAGATAAATTAGACGATTTATTTGCTCAAGCGGACGTTGTTGTATTACATTGTCCACTATTTCCTGAAACAAAAGAAATAATAAATAAGAAAAATATAGAAAAAATGAAAGACGGGGTTATCATCATTAACAATTCTCGTGGTGGATTGATTAATGAAAAAGATTTGGCTGAGGCATTAAAGAGTGGAAAGATTTATGCGGCCGGATTAGATGTTGTAGCAACGGAACCCATAGGTAAAGGAAATCCTTTACTTACAGCACCTAACTGCATTATTACCCCGCATATTTCTTGGGCAGCGAAGGAGAGCAGAAAACGATTATTAAATATAGCAGTTGAGAATGTAGCTGCTTTTGTAGCTGGCAAAGCTATAAATATAGTTAATAAATAAAGTCATCTTTTGCAAGCCCAATTAAAAGCTTAAATTGGAGTAAAAAAGCTGCATAAATTAAACAAAGCATGAAAAAACTTTTCAGGATAACCGATAAAAATATGCAGATACACCAGTGTCTTTTCAAGGAGAATATGTGTAATATGCAAGAGGACTAAATGAAAAATGCTCAAATTATTAGTGAAATAAAGGGGAAAAACGTTCATATAGACGCATAGTGTTTACATTTTAACAGTTTATTCTGTTGACAAAAAAAGCAATAAATGTGATAATACTTCCAAGCAACGGTGTGAAAACACCGTTGCTTTTATTTTTTATCTAGGGGGGATAGAGGTCTTTACATTAAAGGATAGAGTTTGTAGGGCTTCTATTCTAGCAATATCGTTAGCTTTTGGAGAAGGAGGGACAACACATGATTAGGTATGTATTAAAACGGCTGGTTATTTCTATTCCCGTTCTTTTTCTGATTTCCGTCGGTGCCTTTATACTTGTACATCTTACACCCGGAGATCCGGCAGATATGTATATTTCACCGGACATGACTCAAGCACAGATTGACCTTACTCGGTCAGCTTTAGGGTTGGATAAACCTTGGCTTATTCAGTATTTTGAATGGATAAAGAATTTCTTTAGTGGTAATTTCGGATTTTCCTTTAGCAGCCGCCAGCCTGTAGCAGAAATCCTAGCACAGCGCTTTAGTCCTACTCTGCTTTTGATGAGCGTAAGCTTACTTGCAGCTTACCTTGCTGCAATTCCACTTGGAATAATCGCAGCTTTAAACAAAAATTCATGGATTGACCGTTCTATTATTGGTTGGACATTTTTCAATGTTTCCTTTCCACCATTTTTTTTAGGTCTTGCATTGATTTACGTTTTAGGAATAAAGCTGGCGATTTTTCCCACAGGCGGAATGGTTGTTTTAGGACAGGAAAATGATATTGCAGGTCGATTGATGCACTTGGTATTACCGGTAGTGGTTATGGCTTCTCAGTTTTCTGCCAATATGATTCGTTATGTTAGGGCTAGTGTATTAGATGTTTTAGACCAAAACTATATTAGGACGGCAGTTTCAAAAGGATTATCAGAGCTACATATACTGTTTGCTCATATATTTAGAAATTCCTTGATTCCAATTATAACCGTAATAGGAACAGATCTTCCGAAAATTATAGGTGGAGCGGTTATCACAGAACAAATATTTCAGTGGCCGGGAATAGGGTCATTAACAGTAGCGGCAATTAATTCTCGTGATTATCCAATTTTGATGGCCATAGTTATCTTGTCTGCTGTTGCCGTTCTTTTAGCGAATTTATTAGTAGATGTATTGTACGCGGTAATTGATCCTCGTATTAGATATGAAAAGTGAGGTGCGTGAAAATGAATACAAATAAATTCATGTTGGTAGGTGATGACAGCGCCTTCGGAAATTTAACAGCGAGAGAAGTTTATGACGGAATTGCGGATAAACCGAATGACGCTAAGGTAGAGGTAGTGGAATCGTGGGAGAAAATAACTTGGAGAAGATTTTGTAAAAACAAAGTAGCTTTTTGGAGTATGGTTTTGTTGCTGGGAATTGTACTGATGGCAGTACTGGCTCCGGTTATTGCACCATTTAATCCTAATACTACAGTTGGGGACTTTGACGCTGCACCCTCAGCAGCTCACCTTTTGGGAACTGATGATGTAGGAATGGATATTTTAAGCAGGCTAATTTATGGCTCACGGGTGTCTTTAATCGTTGGTGTCGGTTCTGTGTTTATTTATGCGCTTATAGGCATTACGCTGGGGCTGTTGTCAGGCTATTTGGGGGGCACAGTTGATGGTGTTATTATGAGAATAACAGAGGTTTTCATGGCGTATCCTCATTTCATGATAATAATGGTAATTGTAAGTCTAATTGGCCCTAATATGATGACCGTCATGTTAGTAATGGGTGTTATGGGGTGGCCGCCTATCTGTCGTTTGGTGCGAGGAGAAGTTTTGAAGGTAAAGTCAATGGACTACATCGCATCGGCTGTAGTTACAGGCTATTCACCTTATACAATCGTTGCTAAGCATATTTTGCCTAATGTTTTGTCGCCTATACTTGTTAATGCTACCTTTGGCATAGCTTCGGCAATATTGATGGAAGCTTCTTTGAGTTTTTTGGGCATGGGTGTGCAACCGCCGACTGCTAGCTGGGGAAATATGTTGACAAGTGCCCAATCACTTACAGTTCTTTCCGAAGAACCTTGGAGATGGATTCCTCCGGGTATTGCTGTTTTAACGGCGGTATTGGCAATTAATTTTTTAGGTGACGGACTGAATGAAGCCATAGGTGGGGATTCTAAATAGCATTTTTAAATGTTGTTTGAAGTTTATAAATAAAATTAGAGAGGGGAAGTTAAAATGGGTTTATTGAATTGGATGCACAAAAAGAGATTATTGGTTTTTGGAGTAGCCATGGTTTTAGGCGTTTCATTATTAAGTGGTTGTGGAGGCAAGGAGGCAACAACAAAAGCCAATTCTGATACTTTGTATATAGGCATGGCAAATCCGCCGGAATTTTTCAATCCTTTATTAAATCCCGGAATAGCTGGTAAATTTGCTATTCGTTTTATGTATGACAGTCTTTTGGGGATGCCTGAACCGAATAAATTCGTCCCAGCATTGGCAGATAGTTTTGAAACTAAAGATAGTCAGAATTACACAATTAAGCTGAATCCAAAAGCAAAATGGACCGATGGTAAGCCGGTTACAGCAGATGATGTGGTGTATACTCTTAACTTAATTGCTAATCCTAAAGTTGAAACATCTAAAAATTCTAATATTAAGATGCTTGAAGGACTTAATGAGCAAGGTAAACTTCCGGAAGGCGTAAGCAAAATTCCTGGATTAGTTGCCGTTGATGCTCATACGGTAACGTTGAAAACTAAAACACCGGTTGACCCAAATTATATAAAGAACTTTTTAGGTTTTGAAGTATTTATAGCTCCTAAACATATTTTCGAGAAAATTGATCCAGCAGCTATTGGCAGCTCTGAAGCTGCGACGAAACCAACTGTTACAAGTGGTCCATTTAAGTTTGTGACTTACAAGACAAACGATCATATTGAATATACCGCAAATACTGACTATTACCAAGGTGTGCCTAAGTTAAAGAAAATATTCGTTCGTATTATGAATGGCACTCTTTTGGTTACGGAATTAAAAGCCGGTAATATTCAAATGGTAGCTGGCGGCGGCATTGGCATAGTACCTATAAAAGATATTGATATCTTGAAAAAGGATAGCAAGTTGTCAGTACAGACCGTACCCTCTTTTCAGGGTCAGTATTTGGATGTTAATAATAGTATTCCTGAATTTAATGCTAAATTCAGAAATGCCGTTACAACAGCTATTAATCGTCAACAAATAGTAGACCAACTTTACAAAGGCACTGCTCAGCTTGTACCGACAATTTATACCCCTATTAGCCCTGTGTTTGATAAAAACTTAAAGTCTTTACCTTATGACCCGGTAAAAGCCAAAGCCTTATTGGCAGAGTCAGGCTTTGACACATCGAAAGAGATAACTTTAGAGGTTCCTATCGGAAATGTATTGCGCGAACAATCAGCATCTTTGATTCAGCAAGATTTAGCTGCTATCGGACTAAAAGTAAAACAGGAAAAAGTGGATTTCCCAACCTTGCTGGCTAGAGCCAGAAAAGGCGACTATCAGATGATTTTAATTGGTTATGGTCTTACAGTAGATCCTGATTACAGTTCTTACTTCGTTCCTGGGGGCAGCAATAACTATGCTCATATTGATGATCCTAAGTTGACCAAAATGATGCTGGCAGCAGCTTCAATGACAGACTCTAGCCAACGTAAGATCGCATATGGTAAAATCCAGGAATATATGAGCGATCAGCAATTCTTAACCACCTTGTATGCCCCGGACTGGATTATTGCTCAAAGCAAGCGTCTTCATGGTGGCATCAGACCATTCTGGGATGGATCTTTGGTGGACCTTCATCAATGGAGCCTTGATGGTTGATAATTATTAATTTAAGTGTCTGACTATAGCGTTGTTCTTAGCAGAGTTTATTCAGGAGGGAATAGAATTATGAAAGAAACGATTTTGAGCGTAAAAGATTTGACAATTTCGTTTCAGACCCTGGACGGCAAGATTTCTGCCGTCCAAGGTGTAAGTTTCGATCTAAAAAAGGGTGAAACACTAGCTATTGTCGGGGAGTCCGGTTCAGGAAAGTCTGTTTCTATGAAGGCTATTAATCGCGTGTTACCTAAAAGTAATACGAAATACGAACAAGGCGAAATTGTTTATGAAGGCCGTAATTTATTGGCTATATCGGAAGGCGAGATGGAAAAAATTCGTGGTAAAAAAATTGCTATGATTTTTCAAGATCCCATGACATCGCTAAACCCGACTATGACGGTAGGAATGCAAATTGCTGAATCCATAATTAAACATCAGAAAATGTCCAAAGACGAGGCTATGAGGGAAGCATGTAACCTCATGGACTTGGTGGGCATTAGAAATCCTAAAACCAGCAGCAAAAACTATCCGCATCAATTTTCCGGAGGTATGCGGCAGCGGGTTATGATTGCCTTATCCTTGGCCTGCAAGCCGGATATTCTTATTGCCGATGAACCGACTACGGCGCTGGACGTAACAATTCAAGCCCAAATTTTGGATTTGATTGACGAACTGAAACAAAAATTGCATATGTCTGTTATTTTTATTACTCATGACTTAGGGGTAGTTGCTCATGTTGCTGATCGAGTAGCTGTTATGTATGCAGGTAGGATTGTGGAAATTGGTACTGCTGAAGAAGTATTCTATTATCCGCAAAATCCATATACTTGGGGTCTTATTTGTTCTATGCCTTCTATCGATACGAAAGAGGCAATACTGTACAGCATTCCTGGGGCTCCGCCTAACTTGATGAACATGCCAAAAGGCGATGCTTTCGCGCCTAGAAATTCATATGCTTTAGCTATTGATTTTGAAGAAAAACCACCTTTATTTAAGGTGAGTGAGTCACATTACGCTGCAACCTGGCTTTTACATCCAAATGCTCCTAAAGTGACACCACCTGCAGAAATTTTGCGGCGCTATGAGATATTCAAGTCTTTCTATAAGACCACAGAGGAGGTGGAGGTTTATGATCAGTGCACAAGCAGTTTCGCAGGATAGAGAAGTAATATTGCAAGTACGTGGTTTGAAGAAAACATTCAACCCCGGTAAAAATAATGAAGTGCACGCCATAGACGATATTTCTTTTGACATTTATAGAGGCGAGACCTTAGGATTAGTAGGAGAATCCGGTAGTGGAAAATCAACTACAGGTCGGTCTATTATAAAATTGGATTCTATTACTTCGGGAACAGTGCTTTATAAAGGAAAGGATATAAGCAAGGTCTGTGGCAAAAAAGATGTGTTAGAATTTCGCAAATCCATGCAAATGATATTTCAAGACCCTTTTGCCTCGTTAAATCCACGCATTCCTGTGAAAAATATTATTGGAGATGCTTTGCGAGTACACAACCTTTGCAAAACGGATGCTGAGGTAAACAAGAGGGTTAATGAGTTGCTGGATATTGTGGGAATAAACCGTTCTTACGCCAATCGCTACCCCACGGAATTTTCCGGTGGACAGTGCCAACGTATTGGTATTGCTAGAGCCTTGTGTGTAAAACCGGATTTCATTGTGGCTGATGAGTGTTTATCTGCTCTGGATGTATCGATTCAGGCGCAGATTGTAAATTTACTTATTAAGCTCCGCCAAGAACAGGAAATGACCTATTTGTTTATAGCTCATGATTTGGCTATGGTTAAATACATAAGTGATCGCATAGCGGTTATGAAAAATGGCAAAATTTTGGAGCTTGCTGATGCAGACGAGTTGTATAAGTGTCCGTTGCATCCTTATACGATTTCGTTGCTATCGGCATCGCCGTTAACGGATCTCTACAAAGAGAAAAAACGTAAAAGGGTGGACTATGATTCTTCGCTGCATACATATTCTGCTGATAAAGTAGTTGGAATGTTTGAGATTTCCAAGAATCATTGGATTTATTGTTCCGAAGAAGAAGTGGAAAAGTATAAGCAGTCTTTGTCTGGGCTGCAAATGGCAAATTAAGTAAGGTTTAACTTAAAATATAGCTAAATTTTGTGGTTTAGGAGTGATAAAAGGTGTATTTATTTAAGGAAAGTGTTGAGGCAATAATACCAAAAGTAAAAGAATGGCGCCGTCATCTTCATCAATATCCTGAACTGTCTTTCGAAGAATTTGAGACAACGGAATACATTATTGATCAGATTAAAGATTTTACAGATATTACTTATGAGAGGCTTGCAGAAACCGGTGTTGTTGTTAGGTTAAATGGCAGCAAACCTGGCCCTGTTATTGCTTTGCGTGCTGATATTGACGCGCTGCCCATGACTGAAAGAAGCGGTGTGTCATTTTCCTCTAAAAATGAGGGAGTCATGCATGCTTGTGGACATGACTCTCATGCGGCTATGCTATTAGGTGCACTGTATGCTTTATATGAGCACAGAAAAGAATTGGAAGGTTCTTTCGTGTTTATATTTCAAGCAGCTGAAGAAGTTTTCCCCGGTGGGGCTAAGGAGTTAGTGGAAAAAGGCATTATGGACGGCGTAGATGCTATAATTGGGCAACATACAGGACCAAAAATAAAGGTAGGGCATATTGCAACCCGACCGGGTTATATAATGGCTAACAGCGATAGATTCGAAGTAACGGTTGTAGGACGTGGTGGTCATGGTTCTTCGCCTCAAGCCTGTCTTGATCCTATACCGGTGGGGGCGCAAATCGTCACTGCTCTGCAAGATATTGTCGCTAGACACGTTCCGGCTCAGGAAAGCTGTGTTTTAAGCGTAACACAGTTTAACAGCGGTACTGTCTATAATGTAATTCCTGACACAGCGGTAATTAAAGGTACAGTGCGTACTTATTCTACTGAAAACAGGGAACTAATGGAAAAAATGATTAAGCAGATAGCGGAAAAATATGCTGCTGCTTCGGATATGACGATTGAGTATGAATTTAGGCGCGGCTATGATAATATGTGTAATTCTGATACCTATACCAAAGCCCTTATGGAAGTGGCTGACGAGTTATACGGATCTGGTACTGCTGAGTTAATGGCTCCTGGCTTGGGAGGAGAGGATTTTTCCTATTATCTGCAAAAAGTGCCGGGTTGCTTTTATTTCTTTGGCATCGGCAATAAAGAATTGGATTGTGTGTACCCGACACACAGTACGAAGTTTCGTATTGATGAAGACTCCTTTTCTGTAGGAATTTCTATCATGCTAAATGCTGCCATACGGTTTCAGAAATTAGCAAAAAAAGAAGCATAAGGAGGGGCATCGTGGAGCCAATATTTGAAAAAGACATAGAGGAAATTTTACCGCAAGTAGTTGCGTGGAGGAGACATTTTCACCAATATCCGGAAAGCTCCTTTAATGAAGTTGCTACAACGGAATTTTTGCTTAACGAAATTGAAAAATTAGGAAATGTTAAAATTACAAGGCCTATGGAAACTGGTTTGGTTGCTCGTTTGGAAGGGGCTTTACCGGGACCTACTATCGCTTTGCGAGCCGATATAGATGCCTTAAAAATGACTGAACTGACGGGTCTTGAATATGCCTCTAAAAATGAAGGGGTTATGCATGCTTGTGGTCATGATTCTCATACAGCCATGCTTCTTGGGGCTGTAAGTATTTTAAGCAAGAACCAACAAAATCTTAAGGGCAACTTTGTCTTTATCTTCCAACCTGCGGAGGAATTTCCTCCCGGAGGGGCAATTGCCATGGTTGAAGCCAATGTTTTAGATGGGGTGGATGCTATTTTAGGGCAACATGTTTCTTCAATTACTCAAGTTGGGCAGGTAGGTATTTTGGCTGGTGCCTCTTCTGCTAATACTGATTGTTTTGAAATTGTAGTAAAGGGTAGAGGCGGACATGCCTCGACTCCTAACCTATGTATTGATCCTATCCCGGTTGCTATGCAAATAGTAACGGCAATGCAGCAAATAGTACCTAGAAACATTAGTCCTAATGATAAAGCAGTACTTTCTGTTACGAGAATTAATGGTGGTACAGCAGATAATATTATTCCCGATACAGTAATAATTGGTGGCACGGTTCGCACATATACCAAAGAGAATCGGGAAAAAATCTATGAACGCATATGCTCAATTGCCGCTAAAATAAGTGCGGCAGAAAATTGTGAAGGAACCGTAAAATATACCTGGGGCTATCCCTCGACGGTAAATACGCCTGCCTATGTAGAGGCTATAACTGCTTTGGGCGAAGAACTGTATGGTGAAGGCACTGTTGTTACGATGGAACCGAGCATGGGCGGAGAAGATTTTGCTTATTATCTGGAAAAAGTACCTGGATGTTTTATGTATTTGGGTGTAAAAAATGCAGAAAAAGGTTGTATTTATCCAGGACATAATACAAAATTCACTATTGATGAGGATGCTTTTTCTATGGGAATTACAATGATGTTAAACGGGGCTTTGTGTTTCCAAAAGTTAGTGGAAGAACAGAAAAAAGAAGCTTAAAATAAGTAATTAGAGCAATAAGGCTATATTAAATACTTAAGGACGGAGTTAAAATCACTCCGTCCTTTTCCTGTTCTGTATTTTGCAAAGGTTGTTTTACTAGACTTTATTCATTTTCTCACAGTTAAAAATTTGACATATTAAAGATTTCACTATTTTTGTTTATGCGTTTCGGTTGTTGATTTTTGAAATATACTGGTTGTAGACCGCAAAAGGCCGCTAAATCAAGTGCTTCTGCATAAAAACTGCCGATTGTAGAGGCATTATGAGCGTCAGAACCAATTGTCACCAGTTTACCCCCTAATTGCGCCCAACGTATATATATTTTTAAAAGGGCAGGTATTGCTTCGGGGTTTCTAAGACGCCTAGTATTAATCTCTAAAGCCTTTTCGTTTTGGGCTAATTTAATAAATATATCGTCAATATATTCAGAAAATTCATGATAATTTAAATTGTTGTCAGCATAGTTTGCGTGGCGGCATATGTAATCAACATGTCCTAAAC